>JANOVJ010000539.1:0-8614 GCA_031417295.1 bacterium
TGTCGAGGCGGCGCGCGCCACCGCCGAGCACAACGCCCGCGGCGCCGCCGCCGAGCTCGCGCTCAGGCAAGCCGAGTGGCGCAGCCTGGAGGCCAGCCGCGAGGCCGACGGCTCGCTCGCGCTACAGAACGAGCGCGCCAAGGCCGCCCACGCCAACACCGCCGCCGACACCGAGCTCGCGGCGCAGATCGCCGACGAGGCCTACATCAGCCTCGACCCGCGCCAGCCCGAAACGGCACGGCTGGCGGCCAAGGCCAAGCTCGAACTGGCGCGCACGGCGGCGCACAAGACCCGCGTCGAAGGCCGGGTCGCGGTGCAGACTGCCGAACGCGCTGCACTGCAGGTCGGCGGCAAGATCGAGACCGCCGAGACCGCGGTTGCCTCGGCCCGCCTCGCCGCACGGGCGGCCGCGCTCGAAGGCGAGCGCCTGATCCGCGCGGCGCTCGACGCACAGAAGCTTGCCGAGCTCGACGCCCGCCTCGCCACCGCCCGCACGGCGCAGTTCGCGGCCGACTTGGCGCAGGCGCGGCACAAGCTCGGGGTGCAGGTTCCGGTCGATGAACTGGTGTTCATTCATGCGCTGCCGGTCCGCGTCGAGGAGATCAAGGCGACCATCGGCGCCGCCGCGACCGGGCCGGTGCTGTCGGTGACCGACAACCAGTTGGCGATCGATTCGGCGCTCGCACTCGACACCGCGCCGCTCGTAAAGCCGGGCATGAAGGTCGCCATCGACGAGCAGGCCCTAGGCGTCAATGCGACCGCGTCGTCAAGACCGTCGCCAGCACACCGGGCACGCGCGGCGTCGACGGCTTCCACATCCATCTTGAGATCGGTGTGGACCCGACGCCGGCCAAGCTCGAAGGCTACTCGGTGCGCTTGACGATCCCCATCAAATCGACCGCCGGCGCGGTCACCGCGGTGCCGGTCAGCGCGCTGTCGCTGGCCGCCGACGGCAGTTCGCGGGTCCAGGTGCAGGACGGCGGACAGCTCAAGTACGTGGTCGTCAAGCCCGGCCTGTCGGCCGACGGTTTTGTCGAGGTCACGCCGAGCGAGGGCAGGCTGGAGCCGGGGCAGCTCGTCGTCGTCGGCTACAACGAACCCAAGGCCAAGGAAGCGAAATGACGCCGGCAGCGCTCGAACGGCCGGACAAGGTGCTTGAGCTGCGCGGCATCGGGCGCGAGTACGGCAGCGATCCGGCGGTGATCGCGCTGCGCGATATCGACCTGTCGCTCTATCGCGGCGACTGGCTGTCGATCACTGGCCCGTCCGGCGCCGGCAAGTCGACCCTGCTCAACATCATCGGCTGCCTCGACAGCCCGACCTCGGGTCGCTACTTCATCGACGGCATCGACACCACCAGCCTGAGCGACGACGAACTCGCCGGGCTGCGCAGCCGCCGGATCGGCTTCGTGTTCCAGTCGTTCCACCTGCTCCCTTACCGCAGCGTGCTCGAGAACGTGATGCTGGCCGAGGTCTACCGTTGCGAGCCGAGCAGCGGCCGGCAAGCGCGGGCGCTGGCTGCGATCGCGCGGGTCGGGCTGGCCCACCGGGCCGACTTCCTGCCGATCAAGCTCTCGGGCGGCGAGCGGCAGCGGGGGGCGATCGCGCGGGCGCTGGTCGGCTCGCCGAGCCTGCTGCTGTGCGACGAGCCGACCGGCAACCTCGACTCGAAGACCTCGGCCGAGATCCTCGACTTCTTCGCCGAACTGAACGCCGACGGGCTGACGCTGGCGATCGTCACCCACGACGAAAACGTGGCCCGGCGGGCGCGGCGGCGGGTCCACATCGTCGATGGCGCGTTGACCGAGGGCGCCGAGAGCGACGCCGCCGATCCGGCGCGTCTGCAGCTCGCGAGCGCAGCGGCGGTGCCCGAGGTGAAGGCCATCGACACCCGTGTGCCGCGCTCGGGCATCAGCCTCCCAGACCTGTTCAACGAAGCCCTGGCCGGCATGTTCTCGCGCCCCGGGCGGATGGCGCTGACAGTCCTCGGGGTGGTCATCGGCATGTCGGCGCTGGTGGCGACGCTGGGCCTGACGCGCACCGCCGGCAACCGCATCATCAGCCAGTTCGACCAGTTGGCCGCGACCGAACTGCTGATCACGCCGCGGCCCGGCACCGCCACCGGCGTCGTCGATCCGCGGGCCATTCCGTGGGACGCGCCGGCACGCCTGCTGCGCCTGAACGGCGTGGTTGCGGCCGGGCTGGTCAGCGAGGTCGACGTGAGCGATGCGCTGGTGAGCTCGTCGCCGGTCAAGGACCCGTTGAACCAGAGCGGCGTCAAGCTCGCGGTGCGCGCCGCGTCGCCCGAGATGTTTCGCGCCGTGCGCGCCGAGCTGGAGAGCGGCCGCTTTCCGGATGCCGGCCATTCGAGCCGCGCCGACCGGGTCGCGGTGCTCGGCCCGGACGCGGCGGCACGCCTTGGTATCGCAAGGCTGGAGCGGCTGCCCGCGGTCTCGATCGGCGACCAGCTCTACCTTGTGATCGGCATCCTGCGCGACGTTGCCCGCAAGCCCGAGCTGCTCGGCTCGGTGATCATTCCCGAGGGCACGGCGCGGCGCTACTTCGGCCTGGCCGGCCCGGGCACCGTGGTCGTCGAGACGAAGATCGGCGCCGCCTACCTGATCGCCGACCAGGCCCGCCTGGCGCTGCGGCCCGACGACCCGCGGCTGCTCAAGGTGCAGGTGCCGCAGGAGCCGAAGCGGGTCCGCGACGACGTGCAGAGCGACCTGAACCTGATGTTCCTGATGCTCGGCGGGCTGTCGCTGGTGGTCGGCGCACTCGGCATCGCCAACATCACACTGGTCGGCGTGATGGAGCGCACCGGCGAGATCGGGCTGCGCCGCGCCATCGGCGCGACGCGGCGCCACGTTGCGCTGCAGTTCCTGTTCGAGAGCGCGGCAATGGGCGTGGTCGGCGGCATCATCGGGGCGAGCATCGGCGTGCTGATCGTGATCGGCGTCTCGGCCTACCAGGTCTGGAGCCCAGTGCTCGACCCCGCCGCGCCGCTGCTGGCGCCGCTGGTGGGCGGCCTGATCGGCGTCATCTCGGGGCTCTATCCGGCGTCGCGGGCAGCGCGACTCGAGCCCGCCGAAGCGTTTCGTCACTGAGCCATGCCTACCGCCCCGCGCCTTGCCCGCAGCGCAGCCGTCGCCTTGCTCTGCCTGGCCGCAGCCGCGCCTTGTCTTGCTGCCGACACGGCCGACATCGCCGAGATGAAGCGCGCGATCGAAGAGTTGCGGGCCCAGAATCGCGCCCTGGCCAACCGCCTCGCCACACTGGAGGCGGAGAAGGCGGCCAAAGCCGAGCCGCCCGCCCGCAGCGTGGCCACACCGCCTGAGGCTATCGCCGCCACTGCGCCGGCACCAGCGCCGCCGGGCACCGACGACCTCGCGCGCAGGGTGGGTGAACTCGAGACGGCGAAGACGGCGCAGGAAGACGCAACCCGCGCCATCATCCGCGAATCGGTGTCGAGCCTCGGCTCGAAGATCAACGAATCGATGTCCCTCGGCGGCTCGATCGAGGTCCTGGCCGGCCGGGGCAAAGACTTCGACGGAGTCAAGCTGAACACGCTGCAGTTGAACAGCGCCGAACTGAACTTCGACATCCAGGTCGGCGACTGGGTCTCGGGCAGCCTGGTGCTCGAGTACATCAACGGCTCGAACACCGTCTTCGCCACGACGCGCGGCATCCCCGCCGGCGTCGACCGGGTCAATGTCGACACCGCGTCGATCACGATCGGCGACGTGCAGCGGTTCCCGCTCTTCATGCAGGCGGGCAGGATCGTTCTTCCGTTCGGCAGCGGCACCGGCGTTCACCGCTCCGACACCCTGGCGATCGAAGACCCGCTGACGATCGAAGGCTTTCAGTTCCGGCGCGACGCGATCGGCATCGGCTTCGGCCTGCCGACCCCCGCGCCGCAGCGGCCCTCACCTCCGGTCGTGGTGCCGCCGGTGCGGCCGCTGGTGCTGGCGCCGCTGTTCGACTCACTCGGCAAGCTGCTTGGCTACTCGCCGCCGGCGGTGCGACCTACGGCACCCATCCCGGTCAGCCTGCCGCCCGACCCGCCGCCGTTCTATGGCCGCCTGTTCTTCTATGAAGGCAACAACAACGGTTACCAGCGCGGCTTCACCCGCAACGTCAGCGCCCGGCTCGGCTACCGCGACGGCGGGCATTGCGGCCGGCCGTACAGCGAGCTTCGCGCCACCGACCTGTGCCCCTGGTCGCTCGACTTCAATGTCGACTACATCGGCTCGATCTTCGACAGCAGCTTCTTCGAAGAAGAGTACGTCCGGTTTGTCGACCAGTTCGGCCCGGTGCCCGGCCTGGCGTCGACGGTGAAGCTGTCGCTCGGCCCGGTGCTGCTGCAGGCCGAGTGGAATGGCGCCACCCGCCGGGCTGTGTTCAACGACGACCTGGGCACGAAGTACAGCATCAAGCCCGGTTCCTGGCAGGCCTCGATCGGCTACCAGTTCGACTGGAACCCGTGGGTCGAGACCCTTGGCGGGCAGGGAACCTTTGTCGCCTTCGGCTACGGGCAGACGCGCGACTTTGCCGGTGTGATCGAAGTGGTCGACGGCGAGCCGGTCCGGATCGGCTCGCTGCCGCGCTCGCGCTGGACCCTGACGGCGGGCGAGTGGGTGACCGAGGGCTTGCGGGTGCAACTGGAGTATTCGCGCATCAGGGACTACCCGGTCAGCCAGGGCGGCACCGGCGCCACCGGCAGCGGCTTTCAGCTCACGCTGGCCTACGTCTGGTAGGCAGCGGCCGGTGATGTCGCCACGATCAGCGAGGAGGAAGTCGATGAAACCATGAATGCATTCGACACCACAGTCCACGAGGTTTCGCATCAACCCAACGAAGAGAGGCCAATCAAATGAACGGAAAACATCATCGTCGAACCCTGCTTGCCGGGACAGCGGGCGTTCTTGTGCTGGGTCTGGGCGTCGCCGTCACCGCGGCAAAGGCGCAGAAGGGCCCGGTCATGGAGCTGGACCCGGCCAAGTTCGATCAGTCGTCAACCAACATCAACAACGACTGGTGGCCGCTGAAACCGGGCATCCGGCTGACCTACGAGGGCTACACGATCGACGACGGGAAGAAGATTCCGCACAAGATCACCGACACCACGACCGACCTTGTCAAGGTGATCAAAGGCGTGCGCACCCTCGTGGCACTGGAGATGGACTTCTCCAACGGCCGGATGATCGAGAAGGAGATCGCGTTTCACGCCCAGGACAAGGAGGGCAATGTCTGGCACTTCGGCCAGTTGCGTGAAGTCTATGACGTGGACGAGCTGGTCGGTTACCGGGCCTGGAACGTCGATTCCCCGAAGGGCGCCAAGGCCGGGATCCGGATGCCGGCCAAGCCGGCGCTGGGAACACCCGACTACTCGCAGGGCTACGCACCGGCGCCGTTCAACTGGACCGACCGTGCCCGGGTGTCGCAGATGGGCCAGAGCACCAAGGTGCGCACCGGCGCCTACAAGGACGTGATGGTGATCGACGAGTGGGACGACGAGTCGCCCAAGGGCGCGTTCCAAACCAAGTGGTACGCGCGCGGCGTCGGCATTGTCCGCATCGGCTTCAAGGGTCCGGACAAGAGCAAGGAGGAAATGGAGCTGGTCAAGATCGAGCAACTGACGCCCGAGCAAATGGCCGAGGCCCGCGCCCAGGCGATCGGGATCGACACGAGAGCCTTCGAGTACGGCCGGATGGCGCCGGTCGCGCCGATGGCTGCGGCCGAAGGCGCGAAGAAGTGACTACCGGCTCGCGGCGAGCGCGCGACTCGCCGCGGGGCGCTCGACCTCGCCGCTCCCCGGCGCGCGGTCAAGCGCTCGCTGCTGAAGGCGGGGTGGCGCGGCTCGCTCGCAAGGCCCGGCCGCGATGCGCCCCGACTACCCTCCACTCAACCGCGGCTTGACCCAGAGCCAGGCGAACACGCCGACACTCATCATCAAGAGTGAGGTCACCGCCAGCAGCACGGTCGAATGCATCACCAGCGGCACGACGACGCCGGCCACGACGCCGTTGGCCATGCTGCCGATGAAGGCCTGGACCGAAGACGCCATGCCGCGCCGTTCGGGCACCAGGTCGAGCACCATCAACGTGACCACCGGCACCATCAGCGACCAGCCAAAGGCGTAGATCGCGATCGGCAACATTGCCCACCACACCGAAGGCGTGAACAGCAGGTTCGCCACCACGTTGGTAACCGACACCGCGACCATGATCACGAAGCCGTGGCGGATCTGGTGCTTGGGCTCGATGCGCCCGGCCAGCCGCCCCGAGAGGAACGCGCCCGACATGATGCCGCCGATGGTGAGGCAGAAGAACCAGAAGAACTGGCCCGGGCCGAGCTGCAGATGGTCGCCCAGGAACACCGGCGCCGACAGCACGTAGAGGAACATGCCGTTGAACGGAATGCCGCTGGCGAGCGCCAGCATCAGGAAGTTCGGGTTCGAGCCCAGGTGCCAGTAGCCGCGCATCAGGTTGCGTACGTTGAAGGGCTGCTTCTGCGAGTCGTGCAGCGTTTCGGGCAGCAGCTTGACGTTGGCCACCCACAGCACGACGCCGACGCCGGTCAAGAACCAGAAGATCGAATGCCAGCCCACGTGCACAAAGAGGAAGCCGCCCACCATCGGCGCCACGGCCGGCGCGACGCCGAAATAGATGGTGACCTGCGACATCACGCGCTGTGCGTCGGCGGGCGGGAACATGTCGCGGATCACCGCCCGCGACACGACCACGCCGGCCCCGGCCGACATGCCCTGCACCGCACGCCAGAACACCAGCGCGCCGATGCTGTCGGCCAGCGCGCAGCCGGCCGAAGCGATGGTGAACAGCACGATGCCCCACAGCACGACCGGCCGGCGGCCGAAGCTGTCGGACAGCGCACCGTGGAACAGGTTCATCACCGCGAAGCCGAACAGGTAGGCCGACAGCGTCTGCTGCATCTGCACCGGCGTCGCGCCGACGGAGGCCGCGATGCCGGAGAAGGCCGGCAGGTAGGTGTCGATCGAGAACGGGCCCAGCATGCCCAGGCAGGCCAGCAAAATGGCCAGCGTCCAGCGCGGGGCGCGCCAGAGGGTGCTTGCGTCGGGGTTCATCGGCCCTTGATCGGTTGAAGAAGATGCAGCCGCCTCAAGCGCGGCAACTGCAATGCAAAAAAGTGTGAAGCGAGCCGATAGGCCGGATTCTGTGCAGCGGCCCACTCTTGCGAGCTTGCCGCCGTGACCGCCATTCCTCTGGGCCGTGCATCGCTGCACGGCTCGGTGCCACCTACCCGCCAGCTCCGCGGAGCCACATCAACGCTGGCCTATTTGGTGTTGCTGCGCGCAGAGATTGCCCGTTTCACCCAAGGCGGGCAAGCCCGCCTTGACTCGTCTCTGTTGCTCTGATCCTCACCTCGCGGTGGACAGCCGTTAGCTGCTGCGCTGCCCTGTGCAGTCCGGACCTTCCTCCAGTGCAGCCTTTCGGCTCTCGCACCAGCGGCGGTCTGGCTTGCTTCACCGCACCGATTATCCCCGCAGTGGGCGGAACACCGTGGCGTCGGCGTAGAAGCATTCGCTTTCGTTGGCGGGCAACCAGCCGGGAACGCCCAGCACCGGCAAGGGCAGATGCACGCGCGAAGCCGGGTGGTCGATCGCCAGAACGTCGACGAACCACGTCTCGGCATCGACACCTTCGGGCACGACCCACACATGGGCCGTCATCGCCTTGCGCGGCGCGGTGAGCTTCTCGAGCAGCGCGTGGCCAACGATCGTCGTGCGCGCGTCGCGCCAGGCCGCGCGGTGGGTGACGAAAAGGGTGTGCCAATCACGGCGGCGCAGCGCATCGACGAGCAGCCCGGGCGCTTGCCAGAGCGCACCGTTCTCGTCGAACAGGGTCAACCTGTCGCGCACGGCACCGCGCCGCGGGCCTACGCCGTGCAGTGCAATCTGCCGCGCCTGCAGTTCGTTCAGGCAGCGCTTGAGCCGCGGGAACGCCAACCAGGCCAGGCCGTTGAAGAAGTCGTGCGGGTTGTCGCGCGTCGGCACTTGCGCGGTGCAGGCGATGTGGGTTTCGTAGGCTTCGAGCGGCGCGGTCGTGGCCGGCGCGATGAACCGCAGCAGGCCGGCGGCAAGCTCGATCGGCGAACGATCGAGCTGCTTGTTGAGCGCCTCTGCAACGCGCAGGCCTTGCGCAAGCTCACGCTCTGCGGCCTGGCCGCTGTCCCGGTACGGCGCCAGCCAGGGTGGCGACCAGTCGACCCTGAAGTGCGGTCGCGGCGCCAACCCGTCAGCGGCCCCCGGCGCCGAGGAAGCGCACCTGGTGCGGCTGCTTCTCCGACTGCAACGCAAAGTGCGCCGGGTGCTTCTTGAAGAGCTTGGACGACGCAGCGGTCTTGCCCAGCAACTTGGCCTTGCGCAAGGGCTCGGCGGCCTGGCTCAACTCCAGCCAGCCGCCGGCCCGAAGCTGCGGCACCACGTCGAGGATGTCCAGCACATCGTCTGGCAACGGCGGCGCGCGTGTCGGTGCCCGTGCCGGTGCCGGTGCCGGCGGTGGCGGTGGAGGCGCGAGCACCGCCGCTGCGGCCGCCGCTCGCCCCCGCGGCGCGCGCTTGGCGGGCGGCCGGG
>JANOVJ010000540.1:0-9807 GCA_031417295.1 bacterium
TGTCTTGCGATCGATCACCGCCACCTTGGCGTGCAGGCGGCCGAGCGAGGCGCCGAACAGCCCATCACGCTTGTTGCGCTTGACGCGCGACGAGCTGACTTCGTACAGGTCGACGCCGAGCGCGAGCAGTGGCTCGCGGTATTCGCTGTAGCCGGCATGGACGATGGGCTCGTCGGTCGAGCCGAGCGAGTTCGTCATCAGCGTGACCTTGACGCCGCGCTCGCGCAGCTCGCCGAAGAGTTCCATGCCGATCTTGCCGGGCACGAGGTAGGGGCTGGCCAGCACCAGTTCCTTCTGCGCCATGCGCAAGGCCTCGAATGAGTTGAAGGTCACGCTGGTGTCCTGCAGTTCGCCGCCGGCCTCGCCGTCGAACGGCTTGTCGGGATGGTCGGCAAACACGTAGGCATAACCCCAGATCAGGCCGAGCCGGCCGAACGCCAGGTCGTCGCCGATCGGGCCGTAGCCGAGCACGTCGCTCGCCGGAAGCGGCGCTGGCGGCGGTGTGCGCAGCGGGCCCGTTTGCTCGTCGAACCAGGCGCGCAGCTCGACCTCGGTCCGCTGGCTTCGCGTCACCGCGTGCAGCGGGTAGACGGCGTCGCTGTTCCAGTAGCGATCGAACGAGCCTTGCAACGGCCCGACGACGAAACCGACCGTGAACGCATCGACGTCGATGAAATTGTCTTTCTCGGCGCGCAGGAAATACTCATTGGCCACGTTGCGCCCGCCGATCACGGCCATCGCCCCGTCGGCGACGAAGAGCTTGTTGTGCATCCGGTGGTTGACGCGCTTCACGTCGCCCGACCAGATGAACCGCGCCAGCTGGCCGCTCTCGCGGGCGCAGCAGAACGGGTTGAAGATGCGCACCTCGACGTTGCGGTGGGCGGCGAAGGCGAGGAACAACTCGTCTTCGCCGCTGGTGTAGAAATCGTCGATCAGCAGCCGCACCCGCACCCCGCGGTCGGCGGCGTTGCGCAGCTCGCGCAGCAGGAAGCGGCCGGTTTCGTCGCTGGCGAGGTGGTAGTACTGCACGTCGAGCGACACCTCGGCCCGGCGCGCGAGCTGGATGCGGGTGTCGAACGAGAACGTGCCCAGCGGCATCAGCCGGAAGCCGGAGTGCAGCGGGTCGGGCCGGTAGGCGCCGGCAATGCGGCCGAGCGTGGTCTGCTCGGTTGCGCCGATCGCCTCGCTCGCGATCGGTTCGCGGTCGATCTTGGGCAGGGTGGTGCAGGCGGCCAGGAAGAAGGCGGTAAGCAGGACGGCGACGCTGCGCCATGCGCGCACGGGCGGCGGAGGCGCGGGCCGACCCTCGCAGATCGATGGGCTCATGGCTGGGTTCATTCCTTGAAATAGGTCGCTCCGGGCCGCGGATCATTTCATGATTCGCGCTTGCGGGCTGTCGATTGCTTGATTCGTGCCGCCGTGCTAATCTGGTCAGCATGACTAGAAAACTGACAGCGTCGGCAAACGCGGCGGCACGGCCCCCGCGCAGTCGGTGGCGGCTTCAAGACGCCAAGGCGCGGTTCAGCGAGTTGGTGCGGCTGGCGCAGAGTGACGGGCCGCAGCATGTCACGCTGCATGGCCGCGACTCGGTTGTTGTGGTCGGCGCGGACGAGTTTCAGCGCCTGCAAGGCGCGCGAACCGGGCAATTGCTGATCGACGCCCTGCAAGCATCGCCACATCGCGAGAACGAGGTCGAACCGCGCCGCGTGCCGATGCCGGTGCGGGCCGTGAAGCTGTGAGCGGCTGGCTGCTCGACACCAACGTCATTTCGGAATTGCGCCGGCCGCGCCCCAATGCAAAGGTGCGCGCCTTTGTCGCCCGCCAACCGCTGGAAGCGCTCTTCGTCAGCACCGTCACGTTCGCCGAGATCCGCTACGGCATCGAGACGGTCGGCGATCCGATTCGCCGCGCCGAACTGAATGACTGGCTGCTGCACAAGGTGCGGCCGATGTTCGAGCAGCGCGCGCTTGAAGTCTCGGAGGATGTGATGTTCAAGTGGCGGCTGCTCTTCGAGGACGGGCGAAAGGCCGGGCATACCTTCTCGCAGCCTGACCTGATCATCGCGGCCACCGCGCTCCACCACGGCCTCACGGTGGTGACACGCGACACCGGTGACTACAAGCTCGCGCGTGTTCCGCTGTTGAACCCCTGGATCGAAGATTCGCCTTGAGCACGGGGCCAGGCGATCTGGTCCAACCTGTCCACCACCGAATCAGCATCCATCCCGCGCACTGGCTCGCCATGGTTGTAGCCATAGCTCACCAGCACCACCGGGCACCCAGCCGCCCGCGCTGCCTGCGCGTCGTTGCTCGAATCGCCGACCATCAACGTGCTCGCAGGCAGCGTGAGCAGCGCCTCGCAGGTCTTCAGCAGCGGCAGTGGGTCGGGCTTGCGGCGCTCGAAGGCGTCACCGCCGAAGACGTGGCTGAAGTAGCCGGCCAGGCCCTTGCTGCGCAGCAGCGGCAGCGCGAACGCGGTCGGCTTGTTGGTCAGGCAGGCGAGCTTCAGGCCGTGCGCCTGCATCCGCTCCAGCCCCTCGACCACGCCCGGATACACGGCAGAGTGCTGGCCGTTGATGGCCAGGTAGTGCTGCTGGTAGCGCGCCAGCGCGGTCTCGTACAGGCCGGCGGCGGCGCCCGCATGGGCCAACGTGCGGCGCAGCAGATGCTCCGAGCCCTTGCCCACGCTGCGTTCGACGAACGCACGCTCCACCGGCGGCAAGCCGAACCCGGCCAGCACCGCACCGAGCGCAACGACGAAGTCGCCCAGCGTGTCGATCATCGTGCCGTCGAGGTCTACGATCACGGCGTGCAAGGGCACCTTCTGCCAATCCATCGCGAGGCGGTCGATCAAGCCGCCAAGGCCTCTCGCACGAACTCCAGCCGGTCCTGGCCGAAGAACATCCGCTCGCCGACGAAGAAGGTCGGCGCGCCGAACGCACCGCGGGCCACGGCCTCTTCGGTGTTGGCGATCAGTTGCGCCTTCACGGCCGGATCGGCCGTCAGCGCCACCAGCGGCGCCGGGTCGAAGCCGCCTTCGCGCAGCACCTGCGCCAGCACCGCGGCGTCGTTCAGGTTGCGTGGCTCGCGCCACATCGCCGTGAAGGCCACATCGAGGTAGCGTTGGAATTGCGCCGGTTCGCGCAGTTGCATGCCGACGGCGCCGCGCATCAGCGTCAGCGTGTTGATCGGGAAGTGCGGGTTGAACACCAGCGGCACGCCGTAGCGGCGCGCCCAGAGTTGCAGGTCGTGGTTCATCCAGCGGCCCTTCGCGGGAACGGTCACCGGGCTGGCGTTGCCGGTCGCCTTGAACACGCCGCCGAGCAGCATCGGCCGCCACGCGATCTGTGCGCCGCAGCTTTCGGCGATGGCGGGCAGTTGCGTGTAGGCCAGGTAGGCCGTGGGGCTGCCCACGTCGAAGAAGAATTCAACGGTCTTGTTCATGTCTGCCCCTCGTCCGACGGATACGTCGGACGATCCCCCGAGGGGATGCGGGCCGGCTTGGGAGCGGCCCGGCGCTCGGCCCGCGGCATGGGGGTTGGTACACGGTGTCTCATGCTTTTTGTCTCCTCGTCATCACCAGGTTTCGCTCCACGGCCGCAGGTCCATCTCCTGTGTCCACGCGCTGCGCTGCTGGCAGTGCAGTTGCCAATACGCCTCGGCAATGGCGTCGGGGTTCAGGATGCCGTCGCTCGCCTTCAGCGCGTAGCGTTCGGGAAAGTTCTCGGCGATGAAGGCGGTGTCGATCGCGCCGTCGATGATGGTGTGCGCCACATGGATGCCCTGCGGCCCCAGCTCGCGCGCCATGCTTTGCGCCAGCGCGCGCAGCGCATGCTTGGCGCCGGCGAAGGCGGAGAAGCCCGCACCGCCGCGCAGGCTGGCCGTGGCGCCGGTGAAGATGATCGTGCCGCGCTGGCGCGGCAGCATCACCTTGGCCACTTCGCGGCCGATCAGAAAGCCCGACAGCGCGGCCATCTCCCACACCTTGCGGTAGACGCGCTCGGTGGTGTCGGTCACGCTGAAGCGAACGTTGGCGCCAATGTTGAACACCGCGGCTTCGATGGGCGCGATGTCGCGTTCGATGTTCGCCACCAGCGCGATCACCTCGTATTCCTTGCGCGCGTCGGAGGCGAAGCCGTGCGCCTGCCCGCCTTCGGCGCGGATGCGCGCGACCAGCGGCTCCAGCTTGTCGGCCGTGCGGCGGGTCACGCAGGCGATGTAGCCCTCGCGGGCGAAGCGGCGCGCGATGGCGCCGCCGGTGGCGTCGCCCGCGCCGATGACGAGCACGGCCTTGGCTTCACTCATTCGAATCTCCTTGATGGGGTGGTTCGGCGATGCGCTCCCAGGCCCGCACCGCCCGACTCACGCCGCCGCGCCGCGCAACCGGCGCACGAAGGCGGCCACGCCTGCGCCGATCTCATCCGGGCTGTCCTCCTGGATGAAGTGGGTGCCCTTCACAGTCACTTCGGTCTGGTTCGGCCACGCACGGCAAAGCGCCCGCGCGCGGCCGGTGAGGATCGAGCCGGGCTCGGCGTTGACGAACAGCTTGGGCACCGCGCTCTGCGAAAGCCAGGCCGCATAGTCCTCGACCACCCGCACCACCTCGGCCGGCTCGCCGTCAATGGGAATCTGCCGCGGCCAGGTCAACGTCGGCCGGCGGTCTTCGCCCGGCGCGGCGAAGGGCTTGCGGTACACCGCCATCTCGTCTTCCGTCAGCCCGCGCATCACCGAGCCCGGCAGCACGCGCTCCACAAAAATGTTCTTCTGCAGCACCATTTCTTCGCCGGCCGGCGAGCGGAAGTTCTGAAACACCTTGCGCGCGTTGTCGGGCCAGTCGGCCCAGGTGACCGGCGTGACGATGCCTTCCATGTAGGCGATGCCCTGGACCCGTTCGCGGTGCGTGTTCGCCCAGTCGAAGCCGAGCGCGGAGCCCCAGTCGTGCAGCACCAGCACGACCTTGTCGCCCAGGCCCAGCGCGTCGTACAGCGCATGCAGATACTCGCGCTGCTCGGCGAAGGTGTAGCGCCCGGGGCCCGAGGGCGCGAGCTTGTCGGAGTCACCCATGCCGATCAGGTCGCAGGCCACCAGCCGGCCGAGGCCGCGGCAATGCGGCATCACGTTGCGCCACAGGTACGACGAGGTCGGGTTGCCGTGCTGGAAGACGATGGCGTCACCGCTGCCCTCGTCGATGTACGCCATGCGGCGGCCGTTGACCTCGATGAATTTCTTCTCGGCGAAGGGCTTTGCGCTGATGGACATAGAACCTCCTGGCTCGGCGGGCCGGCCGGGCCGGCCGGGCCGGCGCCGGGCGATCGATGGGCTGTTGCGCTAGCGCGCGATCTGCTCCCGCATCGCGCTGATCACGGCCCGGTAATCCTTCTGGCCGAAGATCGCGCTGCCGGCCACGAAGGTATCGGCCCCGGCGTCGAACGCGGCGCGGATGTTGTCGGTCTTGATCCCGCCGTCGACTTCGAGCCGGATGTCGCGCCCGCTCGCATCGATGAGCTTCCTCACCCGCTCGATCTTTTTCAGCGCCCCGGGAATGAAGCTCTGCCCGCCGAAACCCGGGTTGACGCTCATGATGAGCACCAGGTCGAGCTTGTCGATCTCCCACTCCAGCACGTCGAGCGACGACGACGGGTTGAACACCAGCCCGGCCTTGCAGCCCGCGGCCTTGATGAGCTGCAAGGTGCGGTCCACGTGCGCGCCGGCCTCGGTGTGAAAGCTGATCAGGTCGGCACCGGCCTCGGCAAAGGCCTGCGCCAGCGCATCGACCGGCTGCACCATCAGGTGCACGTCGATCGGCACCCGCGTGCCATCGGCGGTGACGGCGTGCTTGCGCAGCGCCTGGCAGACCATCGGGCCGAAGGTGAGGTTCGGCACGAAGTGGTTGTCCATCACGTCGAAGTGAATCCAGTCGGCGCCGGCGGCGATCACGTCGCGCACTTCTTCGCCGAGGCGGGCGAAGTCGGCCGAAAGCAGGCTGGGGACGATGAAGGCGTTGGGCATGGCTGCGGCCTAGAAGTGCAAACCCATTCTAGGGCTCGGCCCGGATGTACCGCTCCCACCATAATGCGCCGATGGCCCATCCCGAATTCACCTGCAGCGTCAGCGTGCGCCCCTTGCCCGAGCAATCAAAGCCCGAAGCCGGCGAGCACGCCTTCGCCTACACGGTGACGATCAAGAACACCGGCGACGTGGCCGGCCAGTTGATCGGCCGCCAGTGGATCATCGAAGACGCCAACGGCAAGGTCGAGGAAGTGCGCGGCCTCGGCGTGGTTGGCCACCAGCCGCTGCTCAAGCCGGGGCAGGAGTTCGAATACACCAGCGGCACCCGGCTCGACACGCCCAGCGGCACGATGCAGGGCACCTATTTCTGCATGACCGAAGAGGCCCAGGCGTTCCAGGCGCCGATCGCCGAGTTCGCGTTGACGCTGGCCTCCGCGCTGCACTGAACATGGGTTTGTGGCGTGCCCTCGCCGGAGGCGCCGCGCCGGTCTGGGACCTGACCGCGCTGCTCAACTCGGCTGACGCAAAGGCTTCGCTCGCCGAACGCAACCTCTGGCTGGTTCGTCTGATGGAGTGGCTGCGCCACCCGGCCCGGGGCGGGCCCGGCGCCGACGAGCCCGACGACGGAAAGCAGCCGCTGCCGCTGCTGCGCCTGCGCCACCTGCTCAACGTGCTCGACCGCAACGCCGAACACCGCGAGCGCGTGACCGCGCTGCTGGCCCGCTTCTGGCAAGACATGGACACCGCCGCGCTGCTGGCTGACTTCGGCTTCACGCCGCGGGTCGACCTGTTCGGCGAAATGGCGCAGCGCATTCGCACCCGCGTGCTGCCGGCCACGCCGGAGACGACCGACCTGGCCGAGCTGTTCGGGCTGATGTTCGCGGGCCCTGCCGACGAGCAATGGCTGGGCGAGATCGACGCCGACTTGCTGGTGCGCCTGGCCGCGCTGGCCGACGCCTCCTGGCGCGCCCAGCCGACCTCGGGCAAGCGCGCGCAAGAGAACTGGCGCGCACCGTTCCTCGACGCCATCATGTACCTCGCCAGCGCGGTGCGCGCGGCCGGCTTCTCGGGCCCGTTGCGCCACCGCATGAGCCCCGAGCTGGTGGCCGACCAACCCTTTCGCCAACTCGCTCGCGCCGCCGAACTGGTGCGCGAACATGCCGAGTCGGGCGACGCGGCGGCGCTGCTGCAGGAAGCCCAGTACCTGCGCGCCCTGCTTGACGCCTGCCAGCGTGCGGCCGCCAGCGTGGGCCAGCATCTCGACGAGTTCGGCGTCTCGGTCGATGTGGTGTTCCAGTCGCGCCAGCTGCGCCACCGCGCCCACCGCGTCGACGAGCTGCTGACATGCGTGCTCTCGCCGCAGCCGGCGCGCGACGTAGCGCGGCTGCTGGCCGCCCTGGTGGGCGTGGCGCAAGACCGGCGCAGCATCCGTGCGCTGCTGGCAAGCCACTACTCGCTGCTCGCGGCCAAGGTGGCCGAGCGCAGCGCCGAGACCGGTGAGCACTACATCACCCGCGACCGCCGCGAGTACACCAGGATGCTGCGCGCGGCGGCCATCGGCGGCGCGGTGCTGGCCGCCACCACACACGTCAAGTTCATGCTGCTGGCGCTGGGCCTGGCGGCGTTCTGGTCGGGCTTCTGGGCTGGGGTGAACTACGCCATCAGCTTTGTCATCGTGCAGTTGGTGCACGGCACGGTGGCGACCAAGCAGCCGGCCATGACGGCGCCCGCCCTGGCGCGCAAGCTGAGCGACGAGGTCGGCACCGAGGCCAGCGAGGCCGACATCGAAACCTTCGTCGACGAAGTGGCGCACCTGATCCGCTCGCAGGCGGCGGGCATCTTCGGCAACCTGATGGCGGTGATCCCGGTGGTGCTGCTGGCGCAACTGCTATGGGCGGCCGTGCTCGGCAAGCCGATGGTCTCGCCGCAGGCGGCCGAGCACGTGCTCGAGTCGATCACCCTGCTCGGCCCGACGGCCCTCTTCGCGGCCTTCACCGGCGTGCTCCTGTTCGCGAGCAGCCTGATCGCCGGCTGGGTCGAGAACTGGTTCGTCTGGCACCGGCTCGACAGCGCGATGGCGTGGAACCCGCGCCTGCGCGCCCGGCTCGGGCCGGCATGGGCGCAGCGCATGAGCGTCTGGTGGCGGGCCAACATCTCGGGGCTGGCGGCGAACATCTCGCTCGGCTTCATGCTCGGCATCGAGCCGGTGCTGGCCGCGTTCTTCGGCATTTCGCTGGAGGTGCGCCATGTCACGCTCTCGACCGGCCAGCTCACCGCGGCGCTCGGTACCGAAGGCCTCTCGCTGCTCCGCCACGCCGAATTCTGGTGGTGCTTGGCCGGCATCGCTGTCACCGGAACGCTCAACCTGGGGGTGAGTTTCTACCTTGCGTTCGGGGTCGCGTTGCGCTCGCGCGGCGTGGCGACGTTGGGGCGCAGCCGCATTTACGGCGCGATCCGCCGGCGCTTGTGGTCGCGGCCGCAGTCGTTCATCTGGCCGCCGAAGGCGGCATGACCGCAGCGGGCTTCGCACGGGGCGCGGCCGCTCACGGGGAGTCGTCGTTGTCGGGCGGCGCGCGTTCGCCGCGGCGACGGCCCTGGAACATCGTCCACCAGACGATCAGCAGCAGCAGCGCGAGGGCGCCGAAGGCCTCCAGCAAAATCACCCACATGTGGTTCAACTTCCTTCGCCGATGGGGTCGGGTCGCGGCGATTCTAGGCGGGCTGCTCTCGGCGTGCAGCAGCGTGCCGCCCCCGGCGCCAGGGCCCGTGCCGTCCGAGGGGGCGGCCGGCGGGCCGGCCGCCGCGGCACCCGCGCCAACGCTGGAGCGTGGGCGGTCACGCTGGGTTGCGGTGCCGTTCAGCGAGCTGCCGGGGTGGGACGCCGACCGGCCGGCCGAACTCTGGCCGGCCCTGCGCCGTGGCTGTGCCCGCCCGGCGCCGGGCTGGGCTGCGGTGTGCCAGCAGGCGGCGCAGCTCGGCGAGCCCGGCGACGCGGCACTGCGCGCGTGGATGCAGCAGCGCCTGCAGCCCTACCGCGTCGAAGCACCTGACGGCGCCATCGACGGCCTGTTGACGGGCTACTTCGAGCCGCTGATCGAGGCTTCGCGCCAGCCGCGCGGGGCGTATCGCGTTCCGCTCTACGGCCCGCCGGCCGACCTGGCGAGCCGCAAGCCGTACTGGACGCGGCAGCAGATCGACACCCTGCCGGCAGCGCAGGCGGCGCTGCGCGGGCGCGAAGTCGCCTGGGTGGCCGACCCGCTGGACGCGCTGGTGTTGCAGATCCAGGGCTCGGGGCGCCTGCAACTCAAGAGCGCCGACGGCAGCGTGCAACTCGTGCGCGCGGCGTTCGCGGGCTCGAACGACCAGCCCTACAAATCGGTCGGGCGCTGGTTGATTGACCAGGGCGAGTTGAAGCCTGACCAAGCCTCGTGGCCGGCCATCCGCGCCTGGGCGCAGAAGAACCCGAAGCGGGTCAACGAGCTGCTGTGGAGCAACCCGCGCTTCGTGTTCTTCCGTGAAGAGCCGCTGCCCGACCCCGGCCTCGGCCCGCGCGGCGCGCAGGGCGTGGCGCTGACGCCGGGGCGCTCGATCGCGGTCGATCCGCAAAGCATTCCGTACGGCACGCCGCTTTGGATCGACACCAGCGAACCGCTGACAAGCAGCCCGCTGCGGCGGCTGGTGATGGCGCAAGACACGGGGAGTGCCATCACTGGCGCGGTGCGGGCCGACTACTTTTGGGGCTGGGGTGAGGCGGCTGAACAGCAGGCCGGGCGGATGAAGCAGCCGCTGCGGCTGTGGG
>JANOVJ010000541.1:0-1993 GCA_031417295.1 bacterium
CGCAGCGCACGATGCAGTTGCAGGTTTCGGTGCAGGACGGCACGGTCTACGTGAGCGAAGGCGAGCGCTCGGTCGAGATCACCCCCGTTGCGTTGAATGCCTGAGAACGCCATGACCCCGGCGATCGAACACCTGCCCGAGCAAGGCCGCTTCCAGACCACGGTCGACGGCCACGACGGCGTTGCCGAATACCGGCTCGCCCGCGGCGTGATGCTGATGACGCACACCGAAGTGCACCCTGCCCTGCAGGGCCGCGGCGTTGCTGCTGCGCTGGTCGATGCCGCGCTGGCGCATGCCCGGGCGAACGGGCTCAAGGTCAACCCGCTGTGCAGCTACGTGCGGGCGTACATGCAACGACACCCCCAAACACAGGACTTGCTGGCATGAACACGACGGCCCACGCTGAAAGCGCCGACGCAGACGAATTCCTCTGGCTCGAAGACGTGCACGGCGAACGTGCGCTGGCCTGGGTGCGCGAGCGCAACGCCGAGTCGCAGGCGGTGCTGCAAGCGCAGCCGGAATACGCCTCGCTGCAAGCCGAACTGCTGGCCGTACTCGACGCGCGCGACCGCATTCCGGCGGTGACGCGGCGCGGCGAATGGTTCTACAACCTGTGGCAAGACGCTGCGCACCCGCGCGGCCTGTGGCGGCGGACCACGCTCGCCGGGTACCGCAAGCCGCAACCGGCCTGGGAGACGGTGCTCGATCTCGACGCCCTGGCCGCGGCCGAAGGCGAGAACTGGGTCTGGGGCGGTGCAAGCGTTCTCGGGCCCGCGTATCGCCACTGCATGATCGCGCTCTCGCGCGGCGGCGCCGACGCCTCGGTGAAGCGCGAGTTCGACTGCATCGCCAAGGCCTTCGTCAGCGCTGGCTTCGCACTCCCCGAGGCCAAGTCCGATGTGGAGTGGATCGACGCCGATACCCTCTACGTTGCGACCGATTTCGGCCCCGATTCGCTCACCTCTTCGGGCTACCCGCGCATCGTCAAGCGCTGGCGGCGCGGCACGCCGCTGGCCGACGCGGTGACGATGTTCGAAGCCGAGCCGAGCGATGTGTGGGCGGCTGTCAGCGTTGACGCGACACCGGGCTACGAGCGCACGCTGTTCAGCCGCGCGACCGACTTCTTTCACAGCAAGACCTTCCTGCTGCAGGGCGACACGCTCGTGCCGCTGGACATCCCCGACGACAGCTCGCCGAGCTTCCTGCGCGACACGCTGCTGCTGCAGATTCGCAGCGACTGGCAGCCGGGTGCGACGCGCTTTGCGGCCGGCAGCCTGCTCGTCGCCGACGCGGCCGGCTACCTGCGCGGCGAGCGCGACCTGCGCCCGCTGTTCACGTCGACGTCCACCCGCTCGCTCGCCGGCTACAGCTTCACCCGCGACCACGTGCTGCTGAACGTGCTCGACAACGTGACCGGCCGGCTGGAACAGTGGCACAAGCGCGGCCGCCATTTCAGCGGCGGCGCGATCGAAGCGCCGCACCCGGGCACGCTCTCGGTGGCCGGCCTGCACGACCCGCTGCTCGTCGACGACCCGCTGGCCGAACACTACCTGCTGAGCTACACCGACTTCCTGACGCCAGAGTCGCTGTCGCTCGCCCGCACCGAACCGGCGGCGCCGCGCGAACCGTTGAAGGCCGCACCGGCGCTGTTCGACGCCGCAGGCATGCGCACCGAACAGTGCTTCGCCACCTCACGCGACGGCACACGCATTCCGTACTTCATCGTCTGGCCGGCCGGCGTGAGCGCCGAGACACCGGCCGACGGGAGCCTGCCGACGCTGCTCTACGGTTACGGCGGGTTCGAGATCTCGCTCGAGCCCGCGTATGCCGCGACCTACGGCCGCGCCTGGAGCGCGCGCGGCGGCGTGCGCGTGGTGGCCAACATCCGCGGTGGCGGCGAGTTCGGCCCGGCGTGGCACCAAGGCGCGCAGCGCGAGCACAAGCAGCGCAGCTATGACGATTTCATCGCCGTGGCCGAGCAACTGATCGCCCG
>JANOVJ010000542.1:0-4833 GCA_031417295.1 bacterium
GCCGCGCCGCCCGCCCGGGCCGCCGACATCGATGAGTTCGAGGCCGGCGCGGCGGTCGTCCCGCTCAAGGACGCGCGACTGAAGATCGAGTTCAACGCGACCGACCGCGACATCGGCGTTCAACTGTTCGTCGATGCCGAACCGTGGAAGACGATGAACGTCTTCGACCCCGAGGGAAGGTTGATCTTCAGATCGACCACACGCGGCAGCATGACCCGCCAGGGCACGACCGAGTTGTTCCTGGAGAGCGGCGAGCCCAGCCTCGACGAAGTGGCGCTCGAAGTCTTCCTCAGGCGGTTCCCGGCCGGAGACTATCGAATCGTCGGCAAGGGGATCAAGGGCGAGAAGCTGGTCGGCGTGGCCAGGTTCAGCCACAACATTCCCGCCGGTCCGGTACTGGTGTCGCCGGTCGAAGGGGCCGTGGTGGACCCGGGCCAGCACCTGGTCGTCAGATGGCAACCGGTTGCGCCCCCGAACGGCAGCCCGATCGTTGGCTACCAGGTGCTTGTGGTGAAGCCGACCAGCGGCCTCGCCGGATTGCCGAAAATCGTTCTCGACGTGACGATGCCGCCGAGCGCGACGGCGATGCTGGTGCCGCCGGGATTCCTGCTCCCCGGTTCGGCCTACGACTGGGAAATCCTGGCGATCGAGGCGGGCGGCAACCAGACGCTGTCGGTGGCGCACTTTCAAACGCTGCCGTAGCCCCGCACCCGGTGGGCGCGCGCGGCGAAGGCATCGAAGCCCCCCGCGCGCGCCTACTGAAAGTACACCAGCATCTGCTCCAGTGCCATCGTGAACGGCGCGCTCATCATCGGCAAAGTGAGCAGCACGCCGAGCAGGCCGACCGAGAGCGTGATCGGAAAACCGATCGCGAACACGTTCATCTGCTGCGCCACCCGCGAGACGATGCCGAGCACGAGGTTCACGAACAGCAGCATCGCGATCATCGGCAGCGCGATCCAAAGGCCGAGGCGGAAGATCTCGGCGCCCCACAAATGCGGCTGCGCCGCACGCAGAAAAGCGAATGGCTCCGGGCCGACCGGGAACGCATTGAAGCTCTGCACCACCGCGGCGATCAGCAGCAAGTGGCCGTTGATCACGATGAACAGCCAGGACACGGTGATGCCGTAGAAGCGGCTCACGGCGGTGGTCTGGCCGCCCGTTGCCGGATCGAAGAAACCGGCGAAGTTGAGGCCCATCTGCAGCCCGACCAGTTCGCCCGCCAGTTCGATCGCCGAGAACACGATGCGCGCGGCGAAGCCGAGCGAGAGGCCGATCAGCAGTTGCTGGATGATGAGCAGAAAGCCCTGCGCCGAGTCGAGCGCGACCACCGGCATCTCGGGCAGCGAGGCCTGCGCGCACAGCGCGATCAGGAACGCGAGCGCGACCCGCAGGCGCATCGGCACGCTGCGCTGGGCCAGCACCGGCATCGCGCCGAACAGTGCCAGCACGCGCAGGAACGGCCAGAGCAGGGGGCTGACCCAGGCGAGGACCTGGGCTTCGGTGAAGGTGAGCATCAAGGGACGGCGGCGAGGCGCTTGCAGGGAATGGAGCAGCGGTGACGGCGAGACCGCCACCTGCACATGCTGGCATGGCGGCGGGCAGGCGGTCGCTGGAACAGGGCGGCCAGGCTCGCCAATTCAGCGCCATATGCCGGCCTGGTCAGGCGGCCGAGTACGCAACCTTCAATCCCAGGTGCGCCCGGAACGGATCGAAGTGCCGATCTGCATGAAGCAACGTGTATCCAGCCTCGATGCACTTGGTCGCGATGAGCGTGTCGATCGTCCTGCGCACCGTGATGCCCAATGCATGCGGCGCCCTGAAATGCTTCGCCGCTTGCAGCGAGATCTCGAATCCGCCAAGCTCGACGAACTCGAAGGTGTCGAGCGTCTTGCGCGCCTGGTTGAAGTCCCGCTCCGAACGAAACCCTTGAAGAACTTCGGTCAGGATGAGGCCGCCGACGGCGATCCTCTCTTGCGCCAACAGCGCATCGAGCCCCTCCACTTGTGGCGTGCCGGGCCCGCGAAAGAAGTCGATCCAGGCGCTCGAATCGACAAGAATCACTCGTCGTTCCGCATGGCGGCCAGATCGCCTTCCCACTGAAGCCTGCCTCTCATCTTGCGGACTTCCACTTGCTTGCCAAGCTGCACCAGCTGGCGAAGCCCGAGTTCAACGGCCTCGCGCTTCGTCTTGGCACCGGTGTACCGAAGCGCGTCCTTCATGAGCTTGTCGTCAATCTCGATGTTCGTACGCATGTTGTGTACCCGTTGCAGTTCAGGCACACACTTTGACTCAGGCGGCACCGACGCCGGCCATGACCTCAACTCACCGCCGACGGAATCGCCTGCAGCATCCGCTGCAGATACTCCACCAGCGTGCTCAGCATCCATGGCCCGGCGACCATCAGCACCGCAACGGCGGCGATCATCTTCGGCACGAACGACAGCGTGGCCTCGTTGAACTGCGTCGCCGCCTGGAAGATGCTGACGACGAGGCCGACAACGAGCACCGTCAACAGCACTGGCGCGGCGACCATCAGCAGCAGGTACAGGCCTTGTTGGCCGAAGGTGAAGACTTGTTGTGAATCCATGGTGACTCGCGGTGGGCTCGGTTGTGATGAACGCGACGAACCTGCGTTCTCAAGGTTTACGGCAGCACTGCAGATCGCAGGGAATGACGTCGTTGCTGGCGTTTGAGATCAGCGGCTGCCGAATGCAGCCCGCTGGGATGAAGGGCCAGGCATCACGATTTGCTGGCCCGCGCCTTTGCCGGCCAGACCGACAGCGGACAGTGCTTTGCGGCATGCACGAAGTCCTTGTCGGTCGTCAGCAGCGTCAGTTCGTGGCGTATGCAAAGCTGAGCGAGCAGGGCGTCGATCGTCCCTACTTGTACGCCCGCCCTGCGGCAGGCGTTTCGGATTCCCGCTGCACCGACATGGTCCTCTCGGTCGGGTTGTATG
The DNA here is from genome assembly GCA_031417295.1 of bacterium. Lineage (GTDB taxonomy): Bacteria > Pseudomonadota > Gammaproteobacteria > Burkholderiales > Burkholderiaceae_C > CAIKUF01. The sequence continues at coordinate 2,960 of JANOVJ010000542.1, forward strand.
AGGGGGAGGGCAGTGAACCGCTGGACGAGCTGTGCTTGCGCTTTGGGTCCGGAGAAGCCTTGAAGCAATTCTTGAAGAACGAGCCCGGTCGTGACAACCAGTTCGTCGCCCACGAACGCGTCCTTGAGCGCTTGAACCTCAGGCTCGCTCGCTTCGCGATCACGCCGCAGAGCCAGAGACCAGACGCTCGTATCGACCAGGATCGTCATGCTCGACGCGACCGCTCGGCTTTGTAGTCATAGGAGTCATCCCATTCGAGCTTTCCGAACAGGTCCGCGACGCGGCGCTGCTCGCGTCGCGCGATGAACTCCAGCAAAGCCTTCGTGACGGCAGCCTTCTTGGTGCGCTCTCCGCTGACTGCAAGGGCGCGGTCAAGTAGATCGGGATCGATTGCCAGGTTTGTCGCCATGTGTGTCTCCTTGTGCGGGAATCTACACACATTCCTGCGCAGCCGCCAGAGCACCGTGGGCTCGGGGGTACTTGTGGTGCCTACCTGTCAGCCACGCGGAGCAAAGCTGCTGTTGCCGGTCATTCACGCACTGGCCGTTCTCATCGCCTTCGCTGAGACTGCAACTATCGGCTAGCAATTGGGAGATGCGTGCGCGGAGATCGTCTTCGCCCGACATGGACTTTCCTTGAATAGGCCTAGCGTCTCTGAGCGTCGCTGTCACTTTTTGCCAACCGGAAACCGTTGGAGCCAGCACTCCTGCATTCGGTGATCGGCTGCCACAGCGTCGATCAGCACGCCGCAATTGATTTGCGTGTTGCGCACTTTTCGCGGCGCGATGCGTCGGGCTTCAGCGAAGACGTCTTCGGCCGCGAAGGTCTCGACTTCGCCGCGTTCATGCGCAGCGATGCGCCTTTCGATTTCCTTGTTCCAGGCAGCCTCGATCTCTGCCAATGGAGGCTCGTGCAGGGTCTCGAGGAGCAGTTCAACGAGGCGGGATCGATCCTTCAGCGCAAGCGAACGGCCACGTTCGGCGAGTTCAGCGACGAGGCCGGTCATGGCATTCCTCCGCAGAAGTCCGCAAGATCATAGTCACAGGCGGCGCCCTACGTCGCAAAACTCGCCGCCAACGAACCCAGCAACAAGTTCCACCCATCCGCCAGCACGAACAGCATCAGCTTGAAGGGCAGGGCAACGAGCACCGGGCTCAGCATCATCATGCCGAGGCTCATCAACACGCTGGCGACGATCATGTCGATCACGAGGAAGGGAATGAAGATCAGAAAGCCGATCTGGAATGCGCTCTTCAACTCGCTCGTGACAAAGGCCGGCACCAGCACCTTGAACGGCACGTCGGCCGACTTGATGGCCGGGTCGAGCTTGGCCAACTTGGCGAACAGCATCACGTCCGCCTGGCGCGTCTGCTTGAGCATGAACTCGCGCATCGGCAGCTCGCCGCGCTTCAGCGCTTCGTCGAAGGCGATCTTGTTTTCGCTGAACGGCTGGTAGGCCTCGGCATACACCTTGTCGAGCGTCGGGCCCATCACGAAGAAAGTCAGGAACAGGCTCAGGCCGACGATCACCTGGTTCGGCGGCGCGGCCTGCGTGCCGAGTGCCTGGCGCAGCAGGCTGAGCACGATGACGATGCGCGTGAAGCCCGTCATCAGCAGCAGCACGGCCGGCAGGAACGACAGCGCGGTGAAGAACAGCAGGGTCTGAATAGGCACCGAGTAGCTGGTGCCGCCGGCGCCCTGGCCGATCACCAGCGGCAAGCTCGCGCCGCCGGCCGATTGCGCTAAAGCCGCTGCAGGAAGCGCCGAAAAAACCGCAAGCGCGCAGAGCGCGACGAGCCTTCTCGAAGCGGCCGAAAAAGACAATCGCTCAGCGCTCACCGGCCAGCCCCTTGTCCTGCCGCAGCTTGCCGAGC
>JANOVJ010000543.1:0-8701 GCA_031417295.1 bacterium
GGCGCTGATTCATGCCGATGTCCAGGTCGCTCATCACAAAGATCGGCGTCTGCAGCCGATCTGCCAGGTCCAGCGCCGCGGCGGCATGCTCGAAGCATTCCTGCGGGTCCTGCGGGAACAGCAGCACGTGCTTGGTGTCGCCGTGCGAGGCGTAGGCACAGGCCAGCAGGTCGGACTGCTGGGTGCGCGTCGGCATGCCGGTCGAGGGCCCGCCGCGCTGCACGTTGATGATCGTGACCGGGATCTCGGCAAAGTAGGCCAGGCCGATGAACTCCGTCATCAGCGACACGCCCGGCCCCGATGTGGCGGTGAACGCCCGCGCGCCGTTCCAGCCCGCGCCGACGACCATGCCGATCGACGCGATCTCGTCCTCGGCCTGCACGATCGCGTAGTTGTGCTGGCCGGTCGCCTTGTCGACGCGGTAGCGCCCGCAGTACATCTGGAACGCCTCGGCCACCGACGACGACGGCGTGATCGGGTACCACGCCGCCACCGTCGCGCCGCCGTACACACAGCCGAGCGCCGTGGCGCTGTTGCCGTCGATGAAGATCTTGTCGCCGACCTGGTGGCTGTGCTTCACGCGCAGGCCGATCGGCACGGTCAGGTGGTCACGCGCAAAGCCGCGCCCGGCGTGCAGCGCGCGCACGTTCGATTCGAGCAGCTTTTCCTTGCCCCGGTACTGCTCGGAGAACAGCTTCTCGATCTCCGCCGCGTCGATCTGCAGCAGCGCCGACAGCGCACCGACATACATGATGTTCTTGAACAATTGGCGTTGCCGTGCGTCTTCGTAAGTGGCGTTGCAGATCGCCGTCAGCGGCATGCCGATGACATGGATGTCGCTGCGAAACGCGCTCGCGGGCAGCGGCTTGCTGCTGTCGTGGAACAGGTAGCCGCCGGGCTCGACTTCGGCCACGTCCTGCGCCCAGGTCTGCGGGTTCATCGCGACCATCATGTCGATGCCGCCGCGCCGGCCGAGGTAGCCGCGCTCGCTGACGCGCACCTCGTACCAGGTCGGCAGGCCCTGGATGTTGCTCGGGAAGATGTTGCGCGGGCTGACAGGCACGCCCATGCGCAGGATCGCCTTGGCGAACAGTTCGTTGGCCGAGGCCGAGCCCGAGCCGTTGACGTTGGCGAACTTGATGACGAAGTCGTTGACCGCTTCAATGAGCTTCATGCAACAGCTCCGCGCGTTCGCGGCGACTTCGAATCGCGGCACTTCGGCCCGGCATAGGTGGGTTGGAACAGGAACTTCTGCATGTCCCAGGCCCCCGTCGGGCAGCGTTCGGCGCACAGGCCGCAGTGCAGGCAGACGTCCTCGTCCTTGACCATGATGCGCGCCGTCTTCAGCGGCGCCGAGACGTAGAGGTCTTGCGCTGCGTTGTCAGCCGGCGCATTCAGCCGTGTCCGCAGGTCGGCCTCGTCGCCATCGGCGGTGAAGCTGATGCAGTCCATCGGGCAGATGTCGACGCAGGCATCGCACTCGATGCAGGCCGGCTCGGAGAACACCGTCTGCACGTCGCAGTTCAGGCAACGCTCGGCTTCCTTGAACGCGGTGGCGATGTCGAAGCCCAACTCGACCTCGACCTTGATGCTCGCCAGCGCCCGCTCGGCGTTGGCCCAAGGCACCTTGAAGCGGGTGTCGTTCGAGACCGCGTTGTCGTAGCTCCACTCGTGGATGCCCATCTTTTGCGACAGCAGGTTGACGTGGGGCGCAGGACGCTTGCTCAGCGCCTCGCCATGGAGCAAGCGGTCGATCGAAACCGCAGCCTCATGGCCATGGGCGACGGCGGTGATGATGTTCTTCGGCCCGAACGCGGCGTCGCCGCCGAAGAACACCTGCGGCAGCGACGACTGGAAGGTCTTGGCGTCGAGCACCGGCAGGCCGTGGCGGTCGAACGCGATGCCAGTCTCGCGCTCGATCCACGGGAACGCGTTCTCCTGGCCCACCGCGACCAGCACGTCGTCGCACTCGAGATGAACCTCGGGTGCGCCGGTCGGCACCAGGCTGCGCCGGCCGGCTTCGTCGTAACGCGCCTCGACGATCTCGAAGCTCATGCCGACGAGCCTGCCGTCGCGATGCACGAAGGCCTTGGGCACATGGAAGTTCAGGATCGGAATGCCCTCGTGCTGCGCATCTTCCTTCTCCCACGGCGAGGCCTTCATTTCGTCGAAGCCGCTGCGCACGACGACCTTCACATCGCTCGCGCCGAGGCGCCGCGCCGAGCGGCAGCAATCCATTGCGGTGTTGCCGCCGCCGAGCACGATCACGCGCCGGCCGATCTTCTCGACATGGCCGAACGACACCGACGACAGCCAGTCGATACCGATGTGGATGTTCGCCGCCGCCTCGATGCGCCCGGGCAGTTCGAGATCGCGCCCGCGCGGTGCGCCGCAGCCGACGAACACAGCGTCGAAGCCGCGCCCCAGCAGCTCTTGCATCGACGCGATGCGCTCACCGCCGCGGAACTCGACGCCCAACCCGAGGATGTAGCCGCACTCCTCGTCAATCACCGACTCGGGCAGCCGGAAGCGCGGAATCTGCGAGCGGATGAAGCCGCCCGCCTTGGCGTCGGCGTCGAACACCGTGACCGCGTAGCCCAGCGGTGCCAGGTCGCGCGCCACGGTCAGCGAGGCCGGCCCGCCGCCGATGCAGGCGACGCGCTTGCCGTTGCGCTTGGCCAGCGCCGGCATGCGGTGCCGCACGTCGTCCTTCAGGTCGGCGGCCACGCGCTTCAGCCGGCAGATCGCCACCGGCTCGGGCTTCTCGCCGTTGTTCTCTTCCACGCGTGTCCGCCGGCAAGCCGGCTCGCATGGCCGGTCGCAGGTGCGGCCGAGGATGCCGGGAAACACGTTCGAGGCCCAGTTCACCATGTAGGCATCGGTGTAGCGCCCGGCGGCGATCAAACGGATGTACTCGGGAACGGGGGTGTGGGCCGGGCAGGCCCATTGGCAATCGACGACCTTGTGGAAATAGGCCGGGTCGTCAACGTTCGTTGGTCGCAACAGGAACTCCTTGGTGGAGCCTCACGGTGGCGCTCTTGCCAGAGCAGGTGCGCCGACGGCTACTGCAACAAAAAGTCTACGCCCGGCCCCGGCGCATGGGAATCGGCGCCTGCCCCCATCCCGCGCAGATGCGGGGGTCCTGCGGGCTGTTCCGGGTTGACTACCGGGCGGCGGCGTGGGTCAGCCCGCCCGCCCGGCCGGCTTCACATCGCGGTGCGGCCGAGCGTGCCGGCGAGGCGCCGCAGCAGCCACTTCGGCGTGGCCCGCCCGGCCACCGTGGCGGCGAAATTGAGCGCGCCCGGAACGCGGATCGCCTCGCCGTTCATGCAGGCGCGGTAGCCCTCGGCGGCCACCTGATCGACGTCGCCGATCAGGAACCCCGGCAGCTTGGCCAGCGGCGCGCTGTCCTTCGCTGCCGTGCTCAGCATCGGCGTGGCGGTGATGCCCGGGCACAACGCTGTCACGCTAACGCCACTGCCGCGCAGTTCTTCCGCCAGCGACTCGCTGAGCGACAGCACATAGGCCTTGGTCGCGGCATAGGTGGCCAGCGACGGTACCGGCTGGAACGCAGCGATCGAGGCCACGTTCAAGATGCGCCCGCGGCCACGTTCGACCATTGCCGGCACGAACTGCGCCAGCATCGCCGTCAGGCCCGAGATGTTGAGGTCGATCAGTTCCTGGTGCCGCTGCGCCGGCATCTTGATGAACGCGCCGTGTTCGAGCACCCCGGCGTTGTTGACCAGCATGTCGACCTCGATCCGCCGCCGCTTCAGGCGCGCCGCCAGCGCGGCGGCGGCACCGGGCAGCGACAGGTCGGCCGGCAGCACCGCAACCCGGATCTCGAATTCGTCCTTCAGCGCCTGCGCCAGCGCGGTCAGCTTGTCGCCGTTGCGCGCGACCAGCGCCAGATGGTGGCCATCGCGCGCGAAGCAGCGCGCCAGCGATTCGCCAATGCCCGACGACGCGCCGGTGATGAGTACGGTCTGGGGGCCATCGGGGGCGGCTGCGGTCATCGAAGTCTCCTGCGGCTGTCGGCGGCGGTGGCGCTTCTGCGGGGCCAGCGCTACTTCGCGCGGGCGAACGTGACCTCGAACCTCTGCTGCGCCACAGCCTGGAAGTAGACGCCCTTGAGCTGGTCGCTGGGCGCATCGTAGACGAGGCTGTAGGTCGAGCCGTTGTAGCCGCCAGCGCGCAACTCGAAGAACAACTTGAAGGTCGTACCCTCGGCGGCCGCCTCGGCGGTGTAGAACGGCAGCGGGCTCGGGTTGGCATAGCTCGCGTCGAGCTTGCCTGCTGAGTCAACCGCCTTGATGGTGATGACGTAGCCACCATCGGGCCGCACCCAGCGGCCGACCAGCGTGGCCAAACGCGGCGCCGTCGCAGAGGTCGCGGAAACCGGGCCCGCCGAGGGAACGATGTTGCCCTGTGCAAGGGCAGCGCCGGCCACCAGCGCCAGCCAGGGCAGGACGGTCAAGCTTCGAAGTCGAAGGAGGGTCATGTCGGATTGCTCGCCACGCTCAAACCCAGTTTTCCAGCTTCAGCCCCGGCACTCGCTCGAACTCGCGCAGGTTGTTACTGACCAAGGGCACGCCGAGCGACAGCGCGTGCGCCGCGATCCAGAGGTCGTTGTTGCCGATGGGCGTACCCGCCTTCTGCAGCACGGCCCTGAGGTCGCCATAGTGCGTTCCGGCCGACGCCGGCAGCGCGAGAACTTCGACGACGCGAGAGAACTGCTCCAGCAGCGAGTGCGCGCGCCCGGCGTCGTTGCTCTTGGCCGCACCGAAGCACAGTTCGCCCCAGGTGATGATTGAAATGCCCAGCGATCCAGGCGCTGCGCGTGTGAACCGGCGCCCCACCGTGGCCGGGTGGCTGCGCGCGATGTAGATGCAGATGTTGGTGTCCAGCAGCTTGGCTACTGGCATCAAAGGCCCTCCCGCGCCTGCGGCACCGGATCCTGCCGGCCAGCGGCGAAGAAGTCGGCCGGCATGCCGACCAGCGCATCGAAGGCGCTGCGCAGATTGCGCAGTGGCCGCCGCAGAACGACTTCATCGCCGCGCCGCTCGATTTCGACCTCGTCGGTGTCGAACTGGAACTCGCGCGGAATCCTGACGGCCTGCGAGTTGCCGCTGCGAAACACCTTGGTCATCGACATGCCGCCTCCTGAAATATACACATCAAGTATATACGTCTGTGGATGCGAGCCCGAGCCGGCTCTTGTTGTGCCAGTACCGCCTACTTTGCAGCCGACGCCGCTGGCGCCGCTGGCGCCGATGCGGCAGCACCCGCCATCTCGATCTTGGCCGCGGCCTTGAGCGAATCGAGCTGCTTCTTCACATTCTGCTGCTGAAGCTGCTGGCTGAGCTGGGGCTTGACGGCTTCCAGCGGCGGCACCTCGACCGGGCGCGTGTCTTCAAGCAGGATCACGTGGTAGCCGAACTGCGTCTTGACCGGCTCTTCGGTGAACTTGCCTTTTTCCAGCTTGGCCAGCGCGGCGCCGAACTCGGGCACCATGCCCTTGGCGTCGAACCAGCCCAGGTCGCCGCCCTTGACCTTGGAGCCCGGGTCTTTCGACTTTTCCGCTGCCAGCTTGGCGAACGCTGCCGGGTCCTTGTTGAGCTTGGCGATGATCTCCTTGGCTTCGGCTTCCTTCTCCACCAGGATGTGGCGCGCCTTGTACTCGGTGCCGGTGATCGTCGCCTTGATACGTTCGTACTCGGCCTTCAGCATGTCGTCGGTGACGGGGTTGGTCTTGATGAAATCCTGCACATACGCGCCGGCCAGCACCGACTGCCGCAGCGTGTCAAGTTGCTCCGTCACCTCGGGCGTCTTGTCCAGGCCCTTCTTCACCGCCTCTTGCGCCACCACCATCTGCAACGCGAGTTGGTCGATGATGCCGGCACGGGCCTCCGGCGTGTCCGGGCGGCCGGAACCGGCGCCCTGCTGCACGATCATGTCGATGGTGCGCTGGCTGATCGGCGTGCCATTCACCGTGGCCACGGCCGGGCTCTTGGCGGCAGTGTCGGCGGGCGCTGCGGCGTCCTTGGCCGGGTTGCACGCGCTGAGAGCGAACAGCGACGCGGCGCCGGCGAGAAGAACTGCAAATTTGATGGAGGTCATGAAGGGGTAGAGAAAGAGGGGTTGAAACGAGCCCGCTGCGACCGGGTTAAGGCCACCATTGTCAACCAAGGCCGCGGCCGTCTCGCGACAGGCAGCCTGCGGCCTCGGGCCGGCCTGCGCTGGCCCGCCCTGGTTCGGGCAGGCCCGATAATCACGGGTTCTTTTCCTTTCTCATTCAATCCCGCCTTCGAGCAGCAAAACCATGAAAAACCAACTCACCCTCCTCGCCGCCGCACTGATCGGCATCGCCAGCCTGCCGGCACTCGCGCAGACCAACCCGCCCGCGGCCAAGGCGGCCGTCGTGGCCGCGTCGTCGCCGGGCCAGGCCACCGTGGCGGCGGCCGTGACGGTGTCGGCCACCGTCGAGGCGATCGACAAGGCCACCCGGCTGGTCACGCTCAAGGGCCCGCAGGGCAAGCTCCACACCGTTACCGCGGGCCCGGAGGTTCGCAACTTCGAGCAGGTCAAGGTCGGCGACGTGGTGACGGTGCGCTACCTGGAGGCGCTGACCCTGACGCTGATGAAAGACGGCAAGGAACTGCGCAGCATGACCGAGACGCCGGGCGCCGCGCGTGCACCGGCCGGCGAGCGCCAGGCGGGCGTGGTGGCGAACCAGACCGAGGTCACGGCCAACGTCGTCGCGCTCGACGCGGCCACGCAGACCGTCACCCTCAAAGGCCCGACGCGCACGGTCGATCTGAAGGTGCCGGACGCTGGCCAGTTCAAGCTGATCAAGGTCGGCGACCAGATCAAGGCCGTCTTCACCGAAGCGATGGCGTTGTCGGTCGAGCCGGCCAGGAAGTAAGCTGTTCAGCGGCCCGCGGCGGCTGCCGCGGGCTTGCCCAGCAACACGCCCGCGATCGTCGGGAACAGCATCACCGACAGCAACGCGGCACCGACGATCGCCGCCGCGATGTCGTGGTTGATCGTCTGCGCCCTGATGCCGATGTCGGTGATGACGATGACGATCGACAGCGAGGGCACCGCCGACGCCAACGCAAACGGCAGCCGCAGTTCGCGCCCGATGGCCTTGCGGTAGAACAAGACTACCGGGGCACCGCGGATGAACAGGAACAGCAGCAGGAACGTGGGCACCAGCAGCATCGTCGTCAGGTTGGCGAACAGCGCGGGAACGTCGAACCGGACGCCGGTGCCGACGAAGAAGAACGGGTAGAACCAGCCGAAGGCGACCGCTTCGAGCTTGTCGCGGAACGGCTTGCCGCCCGCGCCGCGCGTAGCCTGGCCGACGATCAGGCCGGCTGCGAAGGCGCCGAAGATGCTCTCGAAGCCGAAGCGTTCGGCGAGCAGGTACATGCCGCCGATCATCAGGATCGAGAGCCGCACCGGCAACTGCGTGCTCGCGTGGAGGTGGCGCGTCAGGAACGCCAGCAGTCGCGGTGGCCGCACGCCGATGCCGACCGCCATGGCGCCGCCCACGAGCGCCAGGAAGGCAACCAGGAAACCGAGCTCTTGCCAGGTGCTGTAGCGCGTGGACAGCGCGAGCGACATCGCGACGATCGGCCCCACCTCGCCGAGCACACCGGCCGCGACGACCAAGCGCCCGAACGCCGTCGCCAATTGGCCGCCGTCGCGAAAGACCGGGATCAACACGCCCAGCCCGGTGGTGCACAGCGCCAGCGTCACCATCAGCGGCGCGTTGACGCCGGGCACGACATGGAGCAGGCCCACCGCGCCAAGACCGAGCAGCACCGAGCCGACCCAGCCGGCCGTGGCCAGGAACAGCGGGCGTCCGCGGATCTGGTTGAAGTCGAGCTCGACGCCGGCCATGAAAAGCGTCAGGGCCATCGCGAAGCCGAACATCGTTTTCACGAAGCCCTCGAACTGCACCAGGCCCAGCAAATGCGGCCCGATGACGATGCCAAGCACAACCTCCAGCACCACCACCGGCAGCTTCACCCCGAGCGGAATCTCGGCCAGCAGCGGCGCAGCGACGGCGGCCAGCATCAACCAGAACACGGGGTGGATCGATGTCATGACGGGGCGTTCACGGCCATCCCGGCGCGCCGGCCCTGGGCGCGGCGAACACGGCGCGCCGGGCGAGCGCGCCGATCCTGCTGCGCATCTCGCTTCCCTTGCCGCGCAGCGCGTCGCGCAACACCCGCGCCGGAAAGGTGTTCAACGCCCACCACACATCGGCCATCACCTGGCGCCGCGGCACGCCGGCATAGAGCCCGCCCAGCGTGCCCAGCATCGCCGCCGTCGAGCGCGAAAGATGCAGATAGTCACTGCGCACGACCAGCCCCAGGTGCTGCGTGTTCGACATCAGGTTGGCGAGCATGTTGGCGCGCTTCAACCAGCCGTCCGGGCCTTCGCGGTAGAGCGTCCACGCGAAGTTGCGGCCGAGCGGCCGGATGTTCTTCTTCTGCAGGCTGCGTTTCAGCGCCGCTCGAATCTCGCTGCGCCGCGCCTGCGCCGATTCCGGGTCGGTGCACATCGCGATCAGGGCGTCTGTCACCGCGTCGGCGTCGGCGACCAGCGCGCCCTGCAGATAGCGGATCACGGGGCCCACCTTGCCGGCGAGCTGCACCGTGTTGCCCCAGTCGATCAGGTGCAGCCGGCC
>JANOVJ010000544.1:0-6093 GCA_031417295.1 bacterium
CCGGGAGCGAGCCGGTTCGCGCCCTGGCCGTGCACCGAGTTGACGCGGATCGTGCCGCTGCCGAGGATGCCTTCGAGCAAGCCGCCCGGCACCACATGCACGTCGTGCGCCAGGCCGTATTGCACCTCGGCCGGGGCACCATTCGGCGCGCGGTGGTCGTGCTTGTCGGGTTGTTCCTGCACCGCCTGGTGCAGCGTGCCGCCGAGCGCGACATTGGTTTCCTGGAAGCCGCGGCAGATGGCGAGCATCGGCACGCCTTGGGCCAGGGCCTGGCGCGTCAACGGCAGCGTCCATTCGTCGCGTGCCGGGTCCAGTGGCAACTCGGGGTCGTGAACGTCCTCGCCAAAATGGCTGGGGTGCACGTTCGAGGGCGAGCCGGTCAGCAGCACGCCGTCGGCGTGTTGAAGCAGTTCTTCGACTTCTGCCGCCGTGGCCCAGGGCACCACAAGCGGCAGGCAGCCGGCCAGGCGCACCGCGTCGATGTACTTCTTGCCGACGACATGGAACGGGTGCTCGCCGAGCATCCGGTTGTCGGCCGGCACCAGCACGAGCGGGCGGCGGGCAGGGGTGCGGGCGGACGGGGCAGTCATCACAGCGGAGAGGTTCGTTTCCGGGCTCATCACAGCATGTCCCTCAAACGATAGTACGCCATGCCCAGCACCAGGGCCGGCGTGCGCAGCAGCCTGCCGCCAGGGAAGGGGCGGTGGCGGATGCGCGAGAAGGTGTCGAAGCGCTGCGCGTTGCCGCCAATGGCCTCGGCGACCAGCTTGCCCGCCAGCCCGGTCAGCGCGAGGCCATGGCCCGAGAAGCCTTGCAGGTAGAAGACGTTGGCGTAGGCCGCGTCGGCGCCGACGTCAGACAGGCGGCCGAAATCGGGCGCGCGGTTCATCGAGATGTCAACGAAGCCGCCCCAGGCGTACTCGACTTCGACGCCGGCGAGCTGCGGGAAGGTGCGCACCATTCGCGCCTGCATGCTCGGTGCCAGGTTGGGCGGTGTGACGGTGCTGTAGCTGACGCGGCCGCCATAGAGCAGGCGGTGGTCGGGCGTGGGGCGAAAGTAGTCGAGCACGAAATTGGTATCGCACACCGCCGATTGCGACGGAATGAGCGACTGTGCCAGCGCGGGGTCGATCGGCCGCGAGGTGACGATGTAGGTGCCGACCGGCATGATGCGTTTTTCGAGCAGCGGTGCCACGCCCTGCAGGTAGACGTTGCCAGCCAGCAGAACATGCTGCGCCTTGACTTCGCCATGGCGGGTGGCCAGCCGCGCGGTGGTGCCGGGCGTGAGCGAGGTGACCGCCGAGTTCTCGAAGATGCGAACCCCGAGCGAGGCCGCGGCGCGGGCCAGGCCGAGACAGTACTTCAGCGGGTGCAGGTGCCCCGAGTGCGGGTCGTGGACGCCGCTGTGAAAGCGCGGGCTGGCGATCCATTGCGGCAATTCCTGCGGCGTGATGGCGATGCCTTCAAAGCCGTACTCGCGCTGCATGGTTTCGTGCCACTGCGCCAGCTCACGCCCCTTGCGGGCACCGATCGCGAGCGAGAGGTAGCCGGCGCGCCAGTCGCAATCGATCCCGAAGCGGCGGCAGCGCTGGTGGATCAGCTCGATGGCTTCGAGCGTCATGTTCCACACCGTGCGCGCTTCGGCCCGGCCAAGCTGCTGCTCGATCACCGATTGCTCGCAGGCCAGGCCAGCCAGCGCCTGCCCACCGTTGCGGCCCGAGGCGCCGTAGCCCACGCTGCGGGCGTCGAGCAGCACCACCGAAAAGCCCCTGTCGGCCAGCTCGATCGCCGCCGAGAGCCCCGCCAGCCCGCCGCCGACGATGGCCACGTCGCACTCGACGCGGCCCTCAAGCGAGGCAAATTGCTGTGTCCGCTGCGCAGTGGCGGCGTAATACGAGTTGTCGGTCAACGACTGGTCGGCTCTGAACAGGGACATAAATGCGATGCGCTAGGCAAGCCCTCCGAGGGGTGGGGTCGGATGTTGACGGTCGGATCAGGCGTGCTTCTTCAGCACGGCACCGATCGTGCCCACCATCTGTTCGATATGGGCGGCCTCGACGATCAGCGGCGGCGACAGCGCGATCGTGTCGCCGGTGGTGCGGATCAACACGCCGCGTTCCCAGCATTCGAGGAACGCATCGAAGGCGCGCTTGCCGGGGTGGCCGGGAATCGGCGCGAGCTCGATCCCGCCGACCAGGCCGATGTTACGCACGTCGATCACGTGGGGGAATTCCTTCAGCGAATGCAGCGCGTTCTCGAACACCGGCGCCATCGTGGCGCCGCGCGTCAGCAAGCCTTCATCGGCATAGGTGTCGAGCGTGCCCAGCGCCGCGGCGCAGGCCAGCGGGTGGGCCGAGTAGGTGTAGCCGTGGAAGAACTCGATCAGGTGCTCGGGCCCGCTCATGAAGGCGTCGTGGATCGATTGCTTGGCGAACACTGCGCCCATCGGCACGCAGCCGTTGGTGAGGCCCTTGGCCACGACCATCAGGTCGGGCGTGACGCCGAAATGCTGGCCGGCAAACGGCGAGCCGAGGCGGCCGAACCCTGTGATCACCTCGTCGAAGATCAGCAGGATGCCGTGCTTGTCGCAGATTTCGCGCAGCCGCTGCAGGTAGCCCTTGGGCGGCAGCAATACGCCGGTCGAGCCCGCCACCGGCTCGACGATCACGGCGGCAATGGTCGATGCGTCGTGCAGCGTCACCATGCGTTCCAGATCGTCGGCGAGTTCGGCGCCGTGCTCGGGCACGCCGCGCGAGAACGCGTTGCGGGCCAGGTCATGGGTGTGGCGGATGTGATCGACGCCGGCGAGCAGGGTGCCGAACATCTTGCGGTTGGCGACGATGCCGCCGACCGAGATGCCGCCAAAGTTCACGCCGTGGTAACCCCGCTCACGGCCGATCAGCCGGGTGCGCGAGGCGTCACCGCGGGCGCGGTGATAGGCCAGCGCCATCTTCAGTGCGGTATCGACCGACTCGGAACCCGAGTTGGCAAAGAAAACCTTGTTCAATCCGGCCGGCGCGATCTCGACCAGCCGCTGCGCCAGCTCGAAGGCCTTCGGGTGGCCCATGTTGAAGGGCGGTGCGAAATCCATCTCCGCCGCTTGCTGCTGGATCGCCTGCACGATCTTCGGGCGCGAGTGGCCGGCGTTGACGCACCAGAGACCGGCGATGCCATCAAGAATCTGCCGGCCTTCCGGCGTCCAGTAGTGCATGCCTTCGGCCCGCGCCAGCATCCGCGGCGCCTGCTTGAACTGCCGGTTCGCGGTGAACGGCATCCAGTAGGCGTCCAGCGACGGCTGCTGCGCATGCGCTTGGTTCTGCGCCTGAGTTTGCGTCAGCGCTGGAATCGTCTTGAGCTCGGGATTCTTGGTCATGGCGCGCTCCTCGGGGCAAGGCTCGGCAGGGGCTATCGAACAGCTTTGGAGTCTATGCGCCGCGCCGCGCAATGTGCTTGCGCAATCGCTTGGGGCGAACCCCTCTTGGCGCAATATCATGCCGGGAATCCACTCGTTTTTCGCATCCCATGCTGTCCCGTCCCGTTGAATTGCAACTTGATGCCATTGACCGCGCGATCCTGAACGAGCTTCAGCACGACGGCCGGGTCTCTAATCTTGAGCTGGCGGCGCGGGTGCATTTGTCGCCCTCGGCCTGCCTGCGGCGGGTCAAGCAGCTCGAAGAAAGCGGGGTGATCGCGCAGTACGTGGCCCTGGTCGACCCCAAGGTGGTGGGGCAGCCCGGCACCAGCTTCACGATCGTCAACCTCGAGCGCCTGACGGCGCCGGCGATGGAAGCATTCGAGACGGCCGTGCGCCAGTTGCCCGGCATCCTTGACTGCTTCTACGTTGCCGGCACGAACGACTACCTGATCCGATTCACCTACCGTGACGCGGCCGACCTGGAGCAGTTCCACACCGATGTGCTGATGCGCCTGCCGGGGGTGCTTCGGTCGAACTCGATGCTGGTGCTGCGGACGGTGAAGCGCACCACGGCGCTGCCGGTGTGACCTGACCGCGGGTCACAGACCCTGCGCGACACGCCCGCAAAGGTAAGTCCAGACAAAGCACGCGGCGGCGTAGCTCGTCAGCTCGGCATGGTCATACGGCGGCGCAACCTCGACGCAGTCCATGCCGACGAAGGGCAGGTCGGCGATCTGTTCGAGCACGCTCAAGACCTGGTTGGTCGTCATGCCACCCGGCTCCGGTGTGCCGGTGCCGGGTGCGAAAGCGGGGTCCAGGCAATCGATGTCCAGGCTCAGGTAGACGGGCGGGTTGCCGTGGACGCGCATGCGCTCGCGCCACGGCGCCAGCAAGGGCTCGAGCAGGGCCGGGCTCTCCAGCCCGCGCAGCGCGCGCGCGGTGTGGATCAGCCCGCCCTGGTCGCGCACGTACTCGCGGGCCTCGCGTGCGCCGGCCGAGCGGATGCCGAGCTGCAGAAAACATTCATTGACGACCAGGCCTTCCTGGATCGCCTCGTAGACCCAGGTGCCGTGCCCGCTGGGTTCGCCGAAGTGGTCTGCCCAGGTGTCGCAATGGGCGTCGAAGTGGATCACCGCCAGCGGCTTGCCCAGCCAGGCGCGGTAGGCGCGCAGCAGCGGCAGGGTGATCGAATGGTCGCCGCCGATCCAGGCCATGTGGTGTTGGCGGATCAGCTTGGCCACCTGCGGCGCCATGGCCTCGCGCATGGCTTCGAGGCTGGTGTTGGGCAGGGCCAGGTCGCCCGCGTCGGTGAGTTGCCCCTCGGGCGTGGTGTTGAAGTGCGGGTGGATGCCGTCACACAGCATGTGGCTTGCCTCGCGGATCGCTCGCGGGCCGAAGCGCGCGCCCGGGCGGTTGGTCACGCTGCCGTCCCAGGCCACGCCGGCCACGGCCAGCGGCTTGCCCGCGTCGTGAGCCGGCACTTTCATGAAGGCGGAGTTGGAGAGGAACGCGAACGAGGTCATGCTGGGCTGCCGGTGGATTGGGTCGCCGGATGATACGGAGGTGGCTCAGCCGTGACGCCGCCGCCCCCGCGGGCCACGCTTTCACATCAGGAAAACGAGATTGCGCATTGTGAAAAGTGTGGATGCTGCAACGCGGCAAGAAGCGCTCGCCTTGAGGCATCTCGTTGCGCATCATGAAACGCGCGCCGCAAGCCGTTGATTTCGCTGACAAACATTATTTGTCTTATATAAGACATAAGTCTTGGTGGTACCGCTCTGGCGTTCTATGCTTGTCCACGAATTTCCATCCCCTTGAACCCACCGGAGAATCCCCATGACCCAACCGACCCGAGAACAACAAGCCGCCGCCCTTGAGAGAGACTGGGCCGATAACCCGCGCTGGAAGGGCATCAAGCGCGGCTACAGCGCGGCCGACGTGGTGCGCCTGCGTGGCTCGCTCGCAATCGAACACTCGCTCGCCAAGCGCGGCGCCGAAAAGCTGTGGACGCTGCTCAACACCGAGCCCTTCGTCAACACGCTCGGCGCGTTGACCGGCAACCAGGCGATGCAGCAGGTCAAGGCCGGCCTGAAGGCGATCTACCTGTCGGGCTGGCAAGTGGCGGCCGACGCCAACGACAACGGCGAGATGTACCCGGACCAGTCGCTCTACTCGGTCGATTCGGTGCCCAAGGCCGTGAAGCGCATCAACAGCACCTTCCAGCGCGCTGACCAGATCCAGTGGAGCGAAGGCAAGAACGACATCGACTACTTCGCGCCCATCGTGGCCGACGCCGAAGCCGGCTTCGGCGGTGTGCTGAACGCGTTCGAGCTGATGAAGGCGATGATCGACGCCGGCGCCGCGGGCGTGCACTTCGAAGACCAACTCGCCTCGGTCAAGAAGTGCGGCCACATGGGCGGCAAGGTGCTTGTGCCGACGCGCGAAGCGGTGGCCAAGCTGGTGGCGGCCCGCCTCGCGGCCGACGTGATGGGCACCACGACGCTGGTGATCGCGCGCACCGACGCCGAAGCCGCCGACCTGGTGACGAGCGACGTGGACGACAACGACAAGGGCTTCCTCACCGGCCAGCGCACGGTGGAAGGCTTCTACCGCACCACGCCGGGGCTGGAACAAGCCATCTCGCGCGGCCTGGCCTACGCCGAGTACGCCGACATGGT
>JANOVJ010000545.1:0-6544 GCA_031417295.1 bacterium
GGCCGAGTTCGGTTGCCGCTACGCCATCGTTGGCCACTCGGAGCGACGCGCGCTGCACCTTGAGAGCGACCAGACGGTTGCCGACAAGGCCAAGGCCGCACTCGCCCACCAGGTCACGCCGATCGTCTGCGTCGGCGAAACGCTGGCCCAGCGCGAAGCCGGCGAGACGGCCAACGTCGTCAAGCGCCAGCTCTCGGTCGTGATCCACGCTTTGGGCCATTGCATCTCGCAGGTCGTCGTTGCTTACGAACCCGTCTGGGCCATTGGCACGGGCCGTACCGCATCGCCCGAACAAGCCCAGGAAGTGCACGCGCTGCTGCGCGCGCAACTGCACGCTGCGACCGAAAAGTCCGCAGCGATGCAGATTCTCTACGGTGGCAGCGTGAAGGCCGACAACGCGGCGACGCTGTTCTCCCAACCCGACATCGACGGTGGCCTCATCGGCGGCGCCTCGCTCAAGGCGGCGGACTTCGCCGCCATCTGTCGCGCGGCTGCTTGACTTAAGCAAGTTCCGCGCTTCTTTGGAGTTCTCTGACATGCATGTGTTCCTCAACTTGATCGTTGCGCTGCAAATCCTCACCGCGCTGGTGATGATCGGCCTGGTGCTGATCCAGCACGGCAAGGGCGCCGACATGGGCGCCTCTTTCGGCAGCGGCGCCTCGGGCAGCCTGTTCGGTGCGACCGGCAGCGCGAACTTTCTGTCGCGGTCCACCGCCGTCTGCGCGGCCGTGTTCTTCGCGGCCACGTTGGCCTTGGCCTTCCTGTCGAATGACCGCTCGGGGGCTTCGTCAGGCAGTGCACTCGACGCGCCGGCGATGTCTGCGTCGGCCGCAGCCGCCGCCAGCGCGCCGGCTCAAGGCGCAGCGCAGATTCCGGGCACCGCGCCGGTTCCGGCGGCACCCATGCCGGCACCTGTTCCGGCCGTAGCCGCATCGGGCGCTGCGGCCATCCCGACGAAGTAGCTGCGGTCGCGTTTCAGGCCCATGCTGCATCGCAGCGAGAGGGCCGGGACGCGGCGCGATTGAGGGTAGAATTTCAGCCAGTCCAGTGCGCGAATCCTCATGCCAACCGGACCTTGTTTTGACTGCCGCCGACGTGGTGAAATTGGTAGACACGCTATCTTGAGGGGGTAGTGGCGAAAGCTGTGCGAGTTCGAGTCTCGCCGTCGGCACCAGGTAGAGCAAGAGAGCCTCCCATTCCCTTCATCAGCGCCCATGAGCCGTCATGACTCTTGACGAATACCTGCCCGTCATCCTGTTCATTCTGGTGGGTACGGCGGTTGGCGTCGCGCCTCAAGTGCTCGGTTTCCTGCTCGGCCCGCAGCGGCCCGATGCGGCCAAAGCCTCACCCTACGAGTGTGGCTTTGAGGCCTTCGAGGACGCGCGCATGAAGTTCGACGTACGCTATTACCTCGTTGCCATTCTGTTCATTCTGTTCGACCTGGAAATCGCGTTTCTGTTTCCGTGGGCGGTGTCGTTGAACGAGATCGGCGCCTCGGGCTTCTGGGCCATGATGATCTTCCTCGGCATCCTCGTCGTCGGCTTCGCCTACGAGTGGAAAAAGGGCGCCCTCGACTGGGAATGAGGAACTGATGAACAGCCCCCAAGCTCACGTTCGTTCGCGGCCCCCCGAGGGGGCGCTGGCCTCCTTTGGGGCGGCCCGGCAGGAGGCCTGACATGGGCATCGAAGGCGTACTCAAGGAAGGGTTTGTCACCACAAGCCTGGACACGGTCATCAACTGGTCGAAGACCGGTTCGCTCTGGCCGATGACCTTCGGCCTCGCCTGCTGCGCGGTGGAAATGATGCACGCCGGCGCGGCGCGCTACGACATCGACCGCTTCGGCATGCTGTTTCGCCCCAGCCCGCGGCAGAGCGACTTGATGATCGTCGCCGGCACACTGTGCAACAAGATGGCGCCGGCCTTGCGCAAGGTCTACGACCAGATGGCCGAGCCTCGCTGGGTGCTCTCCATGGGCTCGTGTGCCAACGGCGGCGGCTACTACCACTACAGCTATTCGGTCGTGCGCGGCTGTGACCGCATTGTGCCGGTGGACGTTTACGTGCCTGGCTGCCCGCCGACGGCGGAGGCCTTGCTCTACGGCATCCTGCAGTTGCAGACCAAGATTCGGCGCGAGAACACGATCGCGCGATGAGCCGACTCGACACCCTGCAGGCGGCGGTTGAATCGGTGCTGGGCGCGCGCGTCAAGCACTTCAAGCGCGAGCACGGCGAGATCACGGTCACCGTGGCGGCCGCCGACTATCTGGATGTCGCGACCACGCTGCGCGACCATGCCGAGCTTCACTTCGAGCAGCTTCTCGACCTCTGCGGCATGGACTACTCGGCTTGGAAGGACCGGCCCTACGAAGGCCTGCGCTTCGCCGCCGTTTCGCACCTGCTCTCGGTGCGCCACAACTGGCGCCTGCGGCTGAAGGTGTTCTGCCCCGATGACGACATGCCGCTGGTCGACTCGGTCACGCCGGTCTGGAATTCCGCCAACTGGTTCGAGCGCGAGGCCTTCGATCTGTACGGCATCATCTTCGAAGGCCACCTCGACCTGCGCCGCATCCTGACCGACTACGGTTTCATCGGTCACCCGTTCCGCAAGGATTTTCCAACCTCGGGCCATGTGGAAATGCGCTACGACCCCGAGAGCAAGCGCGTCATCTACCAGCCGGTGAGCATCGAGCCGCGCGAGATCACGCCGCGGATCATCCGCGAAGAAAATTACGGCGGTCTGCATTGATCCCGCGGCAATGTTCACATGGCTGACATCAAGAACTACACCCTGAACTTCGGCCCGCAGCACCCGGCGGCGCACGGTGTGCTGCGTCTCGTGCTCGAGCTCGACGGCGAAGTGGTCCAGCGCGCCGACCCGCACATCGGCCTGCTGCACCGGGCGACCGAGAAGCTCGCCGAGAGCAAGACCTACATCCAGTCGCTGCCCTACATGGACCGGCTCGACTACGTCTCGATGATGTGCAACGAGCACGCCTATTGCCTGGCGATCGAGAAGCTGATGGGCATAGCGGTGCCCGAGCGCGCGCAGTACATCCGCGTGATGTTCGACGAGATCACGCGGCTGTTGAACCACCTGATGTGGCTGGGCGCGCACGGGCTGGATTGCGGTGCGATGAACGTGCTCATCTACTGCTTCCGCGAGCGCGAGGACTTGTTCGACATGTACGAGGCGGTGTCGGGTGCGCGCATGCACGCGGCCTACTTCCGCCCCGGCGGTGTCTATCGCGACCTGCCGGACACGATGCCGCAGTACAAGGCGTCGAAGGTGCGCAATGCGAAAACCATCTCGCGCCTGAACGAATCGCGCAACGGCACGCTGCTCGACTTCATCGAGGACTTCTGCAAGCGCTTCCCGAAGAACGTCGACGACTACGAGACGCTGCTAACCGACAACCGCATCTGGAAGCAGCGCACCGTCGGCATCGGCGTCGTCACGCCGGAGCGCGCGCTCAACCTCGGCTTCACCGGCCCGATGCTGCGCGGCTCGGGCATCGTCTGGGACTTGCGCAAGCACCAGCCCTACGAGGTCTACGACCGGATGGATTTCGACATCCCGGTCGGCGTCAATGGCGACACGTATGACCGCTACCTGGTGCGCGTCGAAGAGATGCGCCAGGCCAACCGCATCATCCTGCAATGCGTCGAGTGGCTGCGTGCCAACCCGGGCCCGGTGATCGTTGACAACCACAAGGTCGCGCCGCCGTCGCGGGTGAACATGAAGTCGAACATGGAGGAGCTGATCCATCACTTCAAGCTCTTCACCGAGGGCTTTCATGTGCCCGAGGGCGAAGCTTACGCGGCGGTCGAGCATCCGAAGGGCGAGTTCGGCATCTACCTCGTCAGCGACGGTGCGAACAAGCCGTACCGGCTGAAGATTCGCCCGCCGGGCTTTGCGCATCTGGCGGCGCTCGACGAATTGGCGCGCGGGCACATGATTGCCGATGCCGTTGCGCTGATCGGCACGATGGACATCGTCTTCGGCGAGATAGACCGATGAGTCTTTCCGACGCCACCCAGGCCCTCTTCGCCCGCGAAGTCGCCAAGTACCCGCCGGACCAGGCGCAGTCGGCCGTGATGGCCTGCCTGGCGATCCTGCAACTGGAGCATGGGTACGTCAGCGCCGAAAGCGAACTGGCCGTGGCCGAGTACCTCGGCATGGCGCCGATCGCGGTGCACGAGGTGACGACCTTCTACAACATGTACAACCAGCAGCCGCTGGGGCGCTTCAAGTTCAACGTCTGCACGAATCTGCCTTGCCAGTTGCGAGACGGTCAGACCGCCCTTGAACACCTGTGTAATCGCCTCGGCGTCGAAGAGGGCGGCACCACGCCCGACGGCTTGTTCACGGTGCAGAAGAGCGAATGCCTCGGCGCCTGCGCCGACGCGCCAGTGATGCTGGTCAACGACCGCCAGATGTGCAGCTTCATGAGCAACGACCGGCTCGACGCCCTGGTCGCCACGCTCAAGACGCAGGCCACCTGAATCCAAGCAACCGACGACCCCAAAGCAGAGATGCAGACGATGTTGGACCTCTCGCAGTTTCAGGCCAGCGGCACCGAGACGTGCTTCCACGGGCGGCACATCGGCGCGCAGATTCTTGACGGCCTCGATGGCCGCAACTGGCAGTTGAAGGACTACGAAGCGCGCGGCGGCTACATCGCCCTGCGCAAGGTGCTGACGGGTGGCGAAGGCGGCGCGCCGATGACGCCCGAGCAGGTGATCGCCGAAGTCAAGTCGTCCGGCCTGCGCGGCCGTGGCGGTGCCGGCTTCCCCACGGGCCTGAAGTGGAGCTTCATGCCGCGCCAGTTCCCGGGCCAGAAGTACCTCGTCTGCAATTCCGACGAAGGCGAGCCGGGCACCTGCAAGGACCGCGACATCCTGATGTTCAACCCGCACATCGTCATCGAAGGCATGGCGATCGCGGCGTATGCGATGGGCATCAGCGTCGGCTACAACTACATCCACGGCGAGATCTGGGACGCCTACGACCGGTTCGAGGTCGCGCTCGAGCAGGCGCGTGCGGTGGGCTACCTGGGCGACCGCATCTTCGGTTCGGGCTTCAGCTTCCAGCTTCACGCGGCGCACGGCTTCGGCGCCTACATCTGCGGCGAGGAAACGGCGCTGCTCGAGTCGCTGGAGGGCAAGAAGGGCCAGCCGCGCTTCAAGCCGCCGTTCCCGGCCAGCTACGGCCTCTACGGCAAGCCGACGACGATCAACAACACCGAAACCTTTGGCGCGGTGCCGTGGATCATCCGCAACGGCGGCGCGGCGTTTTTGGAAGTGGGCAAGCCGAACAACGGCGGCACAAAAATCTTTTCGGTCGTGGGCGACGTGGTGCGGCCGGGCAACTACGAAGTGCCGCTCGGGCTGCCGTTCGCCAAGCTGCTCGAACTGGCAGGTGGCGTGCGCAGCGGCCGCACACTGAAGGCCGTGATCCCGGGCGGTTCGTCGGCGCCCGTGCTCACCGCCAAGGTGATGATGGACACGACGATGGACTACGACGGCATCGCCAAGGCCGGCTCGATGCTCGGCTCGGGCGCGGTCATCGTGATGGACGATTCGCGCTGCATGGTGAAGAGCCTGCTGCGTCTGTCCTACTTCTACATGCATGAGTCGTGCGGGCAATGCACTCCGTGCCGCGAAGGCACCGGCTGGCTGTGGCGGATGGTCGATCGCATCGAAAACGGCCACGGGCGGATGGAAGACATCGACCTGCTGAATTCGGTGGCCGACAACATCCAGGGCCGCACCATCTGCGCGCTGGGCGATGCGGCGGCGATGCCGGTGCGGGCGATGATCAAGAACTTCCGCGAGGAGTTCGTGTATCACGTTGAGCACAAGACCTGCATGGTGCCGGCGGCCCTCACCCCAACCCTCTCCCAGGCGGAGAGGGAGAGGGAGCTGGCATGATCGAAATCGATCTCGACGGGAAGAAGGTCAGCGTGCCAGAGGGCAGCATGGTGATGCATGCGGCCGACGCGGCGGGCACCTACATCCCGCACTTCTGCTATCACAAGAAGTTGTCGATCGCGGCGAACTGCCGCATGTGCCTGGTCGACATCGAGAAGGCGCCCAAGCCGATGCCGGCCTGCGCCACGCCGGTGTCGCAGGGCATGATCGTTCGCACCAAGAGCGAGAAGGCCTTGAAGGCGCAGCAGGGCGTGATGGAGTTCCTGCTCATCAACCACCCGCTCGACTGCCCGATCTGCGACCAGGGCGGCGAGTGCCAGTTGCAGGACCTGGCGGTGGGCTACGGCGCCTCGGCCTCGCGCTACAACGAAGAAAAGCGCGTCGTCTTCCACAAGGACGTGGGCCCGCTGATCTCGATGGAGGAGATGAGCCGCTGCATTCACTGCACCCGCTGCGTGCGCTTCGGCCAGGTGGTGGCCGGCGTGATGGAGCTGGGCATGATCCACCGCGGCGAGCATTCCGAAATCACCACCATCGTCGGCGACACGATCGACTCCGAGCTGTCGGGCAACATGATCGACATCTGCCCGGTCGGTGCACTCACCAGCAAGCC
>JANOVJ010000546.1:0-3496 GCA_031417295.1 bacterium
GATGCATCGAGACGTTGCATACGTCAGCAACTATGTTCAGAAGGTGCCCTCGGTGCCGTCGCTGGCCTTTGCCAACCGCCTGCTTCACCGACTGCCGTCGATCAAGCGTCGGACCTGGTTCCTGGAGGAGGGCGGCGCTTACATGAACAGCAAGCGAATTCGCGTCCATGCCGTGGTTCCGACGCCGTTCGAGGGCGAGGCAATCTATCGTCATTGCGGCGTGCCGCTCACGCCAGTGGCGGGCGCCGTGCCGGGTCTGGAGGTGGTTACCCGTTTGCGTTCGGCGTTCGCGGTCATGCTCGGCGCAGCCGGCGGCGATACGTTGCTGACCAAGCGCACCGCAAACAACCGCCGAGTGGCCTGGCTCGATGCAGCGTTCCCGAAGGCGCGTTACATCCACCTCGTTCGAGATGGCAGAGCGGTCGCTTACTCATTGCTTAGAGTGAACTGGTGGGACGATCACACCCTGTTCTGGGCCGGGCAGACACCTCGACAGATGACGGCGGGTGGAGCCGATCCGATGGAACTTGTCGCACGAAACTGGGTGCAAGAGATCGCAGAGATCGAGGCCGGGCTTGCGATCCTGGATCAAAGCCAGGTGCTACAGATGCGCTACGAGGATCTCCTGACCGACCCGGTGAGGCAGGTCGAGCGCGCGCTAGATTTTCTAGGCGTGTCCATGGACGCAGACCCGGCGTTTCGTCAATTGCTGGAGGGCTTGAATCTGCGGCCTGCGCCGGAGTCGTGGCGCAAACGCTGGAGCGAGTCGGAGCGCGGAATCGTGCAGAACCTGCAGGCGTCGACGCTGCAACGGTGGGGCTATCTGGTTGACGCGCCCACCACCGCTTGAAGTGCGCCGCTGAACCCTGACCCCGAGTGTTTCTGCGGCACGCGCAAGCCCGTGCCGGCTGGGCCCGGCAACTGCCACGGGCCCTACAAAACGAGCTTGAGCCCCACAGCCGTCAACACCACCGCGATCGCGGTACGAAGCAACGACTCCGGCACTTTCGCCCCAAGCAACGAGCCGCAGATCACCCCCGGCACCGAGCCCATCAGCAGATTGGCCAGCAGCCCGCCGTTGACGTTGCCCATCATCAGGTGCCCCGTGCCGGCGACGATGGTCAGCGGGATGGCGTGCACGATGTCAGTCCCGACCAGCCGCGCCGGCTTCATCCGCAGCGGGTACAGGTAGACCAGCATCACGACGCCCAGCGCGCCCGCGCCAACGGAAGTCAGGGTCACGAGGAAGCCGAGGATGGCGCCGGCCAGCACCGTGAGTGCCGGCTGCGCTCGCTTGAAGCCGTCCGGCGCGCGCATCCGCAGCGCCTTGCCCCAACTCTGCGTGCGGCTGCGAAAGATCATCGCGACAGCAGTCAGGATCAGCACGCAGCCCAGGGCTGTCAGGATCATGCCGTTCTTGACCTGGTTCATGCCGGTCAAGTGCAGCCAGATCAGCGTGAGCACCGCAGTCGGCAAGCTGCCCAGGCACAGCCGCCTCAGCACTTCCCAGTCGACGCTGCCGGTTCGCTGGTGCATGAACCCGCCGACGATCTTCGTCAGCGCGGCGAACCAGAGGTCGGTTCCCACCGCGGTTGCCGGCACCACGCCGAACAGCAGCACGAGGATCGGCGTCATCAGCGCGCCGCCGCCCACACCGGTCATCCCGACCATCATGCCGACCAGAAAGCCGGCCGCTGCGTGCATGAAATCCATGGTGCTGCCTTGACTGATGAGCGTTCGGCGGGCGGCGTCCGGTGCCGGCTCAGGCCAGCGTGCGGCCCGCAGCGTAGAAGTGCGGATTGTCGAGCCCCGCCTTGCCGTAGCCCAGCGGCTGGCCGTCGAGCCGGCAAACCATGCCGCCAGCGGCCAGCACCACGGCATGGCCGGCGGCAATGTCCCATTCCATCGTGCGGCCGAGTCGCGGGTAAAGGTCGGCCTCACCGCTCGCCACCAGACACAGCTTCAGGGACGATCCCGCGCTGGCCAGCGAAGCCACCTTGCGGCCGCCCAGGAACGTGTCGAGCGCGGCGGCGTCGCCGTGCGAACGGCTGGCCACCACCGTCAGGCCGTCGGCAGGCACGTCACGGCAGGCAATCGGCCGCCGGCCTTGCGCGTCTTCGACGAACGCGCCGCTGCCCGCAGCCCCGGCAAACAAGCGGCCCAGCGCAGGAGCGAGGACGACGCCGAGCACCGGCACGCCGTCTTCGATCAACGCGATGTTGACCGTGAACTCGCCATTGCGGCTCACGAACTCCTTCGTTCCGTCAAGCGGGTCCACCAACCAGAAGCGTGCGCTGACTTGCGGAACATGGCCCCCGGCAACGGCCTCCTCGGCCACCACCGGCACCCCGGGCAGCAGCGCTTCGAGCGCCGGCACGATCACCGCTTCGGCCCGCTCGTCGGCCTCGGTCACGGGAGAGGCGTCGCCCTTGCCGCGAACCGCGAAGTCGGTCGCGTAGATGGCCATCACCACCTCGCCGGCCTGGCGCGTGATCCGGATCACGTTTTCGAGAAGTGCGTCACGACCTGTGGTTTCGGGCTTCATGGGGCTCTTTCATTTCAGTGAATAACACTTTAACATGCACTAAGATTTTAATAGTCGAAAAGTCGTTAACTAGTTCACACGCAATGACCCACGCTGGCGGCACGACCGTTGTCCTGAATGAAAAGCGCCGCCGCGCGGTCGAGTTGCGGCTGGGCGGGGCGTCGCTGGCGGTGATTCGCGCCGCCACCGGGCTCAGCGCGCCCACGGTGATCGGCGCCTACAAGGCCTTTGTCAGCGGGGGCTGGCCGGCCGTCCCGGTGCAGGGGCTGGGGCGCCATCTCGGGCAAGGCCGGCGCCTTTCCGCCGAGCAGGAGGCTGCGCTTCGCCGTGCCATCGCGTTGGAAACGCCCCATGCCCAAGGGCTGCCTGACGGGCTGTGGAACGCCCCGTCGGTGCAGGCCATGCTGCATGCCCGCTTCGACTTGACGCTGGCTGAGAGCACGGTGCTGCGCTACCTGCACGGTTGGGGCCTGGACCTGCATCCGCTGCGGGCGGTCGCGCCCATCGACGCGGCTGAAGCCGAATGGTTGGCCGAGGAGTGGCCTCGCCACCTGAATCGGGCGCGCACCCGACGGGCCCGGATTTTCTGGGTCGGGCAGCTGCCGATCGCGGGGGGGGCGACGCGCGTGCTGTGCGCCGCCAGCCTGCGCGGCAACGCAAGCTGGCTGCCCATCACGGCAACCAACCAGGTGGCGGCCTACCGCGATTTCCTGGCCCGGCTGCTGGCCGCCGCGCCGAGCCCGGTGTGCGTCTTCCTGCACGGCATCGACATCGAGCGCAACGCCGAGCTGGCCGGCTGGGTCGCGGCGCAGGGCAGCCAGCTCTCGGTCGTGCCCTGCCCGATTTCGCCGGAGCGGGCCGTCAAGCCCGATCTCGGCGCGGCCGTTGCCAAGCCAACCAGCGCCCAGACCGGCCCACGCCGACCCATCCCATCCGTGCCATCCGTGCCAT
>JANOVJ010000547.1:0-10921 GCA_031417295.1 bacterium
CCCAGCCGCCGCCGTGGTAGTACACCAGCACCGGCAGCGGCGCGTCGGCCGCCGTGCCGAGGGGCCGGTACAACCGCAGCGGGATCGCGCCGTGTGGACCTTCGGCCTGCAGGTCGCGCACCAGCGCCACCTCGGGCGCCGCGGGCTGGGTGAAGAAGCGCCGCTCGCGGTAGAAGCTGCGCGCCTCGGTCGGCGTGAGCGTGTGCGTCGGCGGCACGCCGCGCTGTTCGATGAAGTCGAGCAGGGCTCGAGCCTGGGGGTGCAGCATGGGGATCGCTCCTGGGTTGGGGTCGGTTCAGTCGTCGGCGCGCCGGCTCACCTGCACCGTGGCGGTGAGGCCGACGAAGGCGTCCTTCGGCCCGTACCAACTGCCCGAGACCGGCGCCGCATGCGAAGGGTCGCGCGCCACGCCGACGCGGATCAGCTGGTTGCCGCCGAGCAGGTTGTTGGTCGGGTCGAACGGCACCCAGCCGGCGCCGGGCAGGTAGGCCTGGAGCCAGGCGTGGGTGGCGCCCGCGCCGGTCACGGCAAGGCCGTTCGCGTCGGCGCCGTCGAGCGCCGGGTCGTACAGGTAGCCCGAGACGAAGCGGGTGGCGATGCCGAGCCGGCGCGCCGCTTCCATCATCAGCAGCGCGAAATCGCGGCAGCTTCCGCTTTGCAGCGACAAGGTGTGCAGCGGCGTCTGCGTGCCTTCCTCGTCGCGCTCGGCGTACAGCAGTGTGTCGCGAATGTGCTGGTTCATCTGCACCAGCAGCTCGCGCGTGCCGGTGGGCCCGTCGGTGCGGATGAACTGGCGCGCCCAGGCAGTGAGCTCGCCGCGCGGGTCGTCGTAGTGCGGGCGCAGGTAGTGCTCGAGGTCGAACCGGTCTTCGACCGAATAGGCGAACGGAAAGATGTCGGCCACCGGCGCCAGCGGCAGCTCGAGGTTCAGGCTCATCGCGTGTTCGATCGCGAACGAGCAGACGATGCGCAGCTCGGTGGCGGGCACGATCGGCTGCACCAGCGCGACCGAGTTCGAGTGCGGGTCCTGGATCATGCGGACGATGGCTTCGGGGCTCACTTGCAGGTCGGTCGCGAGCACGCGCAGGTCGTGGCTGTCGCGCGGGCGGAACATCACGCGGTGCTCGCCGAAGGTTACCGGCTCGCGGTAGCGGTAGGTGGTGGTGTGGACGATGTCGTAGCGGATCGGCATGGGAGTCACTCGGTTGCAACGGCTATCGAGGTGCCTGCGGCGCGCGGCGCGGCGCGCGGCTGTGCGCGCCGTGCACGTGGTCGGCGCCTGGCGCCGCCTTCGGCCGGGCCGCGGCCGCTGCGCTCGCCAGCTCGGTGAGGATGCCGCAGTGCGCGGCGTCGTTGGCGCCGACGCACTGCTCGCGCAGGAGCTTGAGCTGCTTCTCCAGTTGACGCAGCTCGCGGATGCGTGTCGCGACGTGGCCGATGTGCTCGTCGAGCAGCGCATCGACCTCGGTGCAGTCCTCGCCCGGCGCGTCCTTGAAGCGCAGCAGCAGGCGGATTTCGTCCAAGGTCATGTCGAGCGAGCGGCAGTGGCGGATGAAGGCCAGCCGCTCGACGTGTTCCGGGCCGTAGATGCGGTAGTTGCCATCGCTGCGCGGCGCCTGCGCGAGCAGCCCTTCACGCTCGTAGTAGCGCACCGTCTCGACCTGGGTCTGCGCGGCCTTGGCCATGTCGCCGATTTTCATACTGCACTGCCCTCGCTCATCGCCAGCAAAACGGTCATCATCGTACCCGCTTGACTCTGAAGCGGCTGCAGGGTTTCAAATCTCGCCATCGACTTCAGAAAGCTGTTCATGAGCGACTCCTGCGGCCACCACGGCTGCGCTCCCCCTTCGGCCACCCAATCGCCGAGCTACCGCCGCGTACTGTGGATCGCGCTGGTCATCAACGGCGCGATGTTCGCGGTCGAGATCGCGGGCGGCCTGCAAGCTGATTCAGTTTCGCTGCTCGCCGACGCGGTCGACTTTCTGGGTGATGCGGCCAACTACGGCATCGCGCTGCTGGTGCTCGGCATGGCGCTCAAGTGGCGCGCCCGCGCGGCGCTGCTGAAGGGCCTGACGATGGGCGCCTTCGGCATCTTCGTGCTCGGCCGGGCGGCGTGGAGCGCGGCGGCCGGCACCGTGCCCGACGCGATGACGATGGGCAGCATCGGCGCCCTCGCCCTGGTCGCCAACGTGGCCGTCGCAGCGATGCTCTACGCCTGGCGCGAAGGTGACGCCAACATGCGCTCGGTCTGGCTGTGCAGCCGCAACGACGCGATCGGCAACCTGGCGGTGATGGCGGCGGCGTTCGGCGTCTTCGGCACCGGCACCGCCTGGCCCGACCTGGCGGTGGCGGCGGTGATGGGCGTG
The DNA here is from genome assembly GCA_031417295.1 of bacterium. Lineage (GTDB taxonomy): Bacteria > Pseudomonadota > Gammaproteobacteria > Burkholderiales > Burkholderiaceae_C > CAIKUF01. The sequence goes on from JANOVJ010000547.1 coordinate 2,367, forward strand.
CTGGGGCTGACCGCGGCGCGCTCGGTGATTGCGCAGGCGCGGGCCGAGCTGCGGCCGGCAGCGGCCGTGCATGCGTGACAAAGTGGGCCGTGTCCAGGCCCTCGCATCCTGCCGGCCAAATTGCGGCTGATAGACTTTGTCGATGCGCCGCGCCCTGCTGATCTTCATGATCGCCATGCTGCCGATCCAGTGGGTCTGGGCGGCGGCGGCCACGACGTGCCAGCACGACAACTGTGCCTCGACTGCCCATTTCGGCCATCACGCGCACAACCACGATGCCGGCAAAACGGCCGGCGCGAGCAGCGGTGAGCCGGGGCTGCCTGGCAGCGACCATGCCGATTGCGGCGTCTGCCAGTTGAGCGCGGCCAAGACCTGCGGCGGCTCGACATGGCAGGCGGACTCCGGGTCAGTGCCCGTGCGCACCGTCACCGCGATGCTGCTCTTCGACTCGCACATTCCCTCCGGGCTTGAACGGCCCAATCGAGCCGCCACGCCTTGATTCGGCGTGGCTGCTTCAAACTCAAGCACCTAGTCTGACGGGCCGCCAAGGCCCCGCGCTGCGCCGAATCTTTGCGTTGTTCTGTTCGCTTGCACCTGCAAGCGAGTTCACAGCAAGGAGACTTCGATGCGCAGGCCCGCAGTGGCAAGAGTTCTCGTCTACGCACCGATCCGCTTCGGATCGGTCGCGTTTCTTTTCGCGGTGCAGGCGGCGTGGGCGCAAAGCCCGGCGCCCCCCGGTTCCTATCGACCACAGGCGGCGCTGGTCGAACCCGCCGCCCCGCTGAATCTGCACCAGGCACTCGCGCTGGCCTTTGCGGCCAACCCCGAGCTGGCCGTGGCGGCGCGCGAAGTCGAGGCCACGCAGGCGGCCGTCGAGCAAAGCGGCGCGCGGCCGAACCCCGAGTTGGCCGTCGAGGTGGAAGACACCCGCAGCCTGACCCGAACCACCACGGTACAGATCAGCCAGCCGATCGAGCTGGGCGGCAAGCGCGCCGCGCGGATCGGTGCGGCGGAGCGAGAACGCGACCTCGCGACGGTCGACCTGCGGGCACGCCGCAGCGAGCTGCGGGCCAACGTGACGGCCACGTTCCACGCCGTGCTCGCGGCGCAAGAACGGGTGAAGCTCGCCGCCGACACGACCGATCTGGCGCGCCGCGCCAGCGAGGCCGCGGCGAAGCGGGTGCTGGCCGGCAAGGTGTCGCCGGTCGAAGAAACCAAGGCCCGCGTGGCCGAGGCCGGCGCGCGGCTGGACGCCGCCCAGGCGCAGGCTGAGCTGCGCGCGACCCGGCAAAGCCTGGCCGCCACATGGGGCAACCTGGCGCCGCGCTTCGGCCGCGCCGAAGCCCCGGGCGGTGACAGCGCGCTGGCCGCCCTGCCGACGCCAGAAGTACTGGCCGCCAGAGTGGCCTCGTCACCGGCGCTGCAACGCGCGCAGATCGAAGTGCAGCGGCGCACGGCTCTGAGCGAAGGCGCACGTGCGAGCCAGGTGCCCGACCTGAACGTGAGCCTCGGCTTGAAGCGCGACAACGCGCTCGGCTACAACCAGGTGATCGTCGCCCTCGCGATCCCGCTGCCGGTGTTCGACACCCGCCAGGGCGCGCTGCTCGAAGCGCTGCGCCGCGAGGACAAGTCGCGCGACGAACTGGTGGCGACGCAACTGCGCCTGAGCAGCGAGGCCCAGCAGGCGCGCGACCGGCTGGAAGCCGCGCGCACCGAAGCGCAGATGCTGCGCGACGACGTGCTGCCCGGCGCGCAAAGCGCCTACGACGCGGCGACCAAGGGCTTCGAACTCGGCAAGTTCGACTTCCTCGATGTGCTCGACGCCCAGCGCACCTTCTTCGCCGCCAAGTCGCAGTACCTGCGCGCACTGGCCGAGACCTATCGCGCGGCCGCCGACATCGACCGCCTGCTCGGCGATGCGGCCGAACCTAGCGCCCTGCCCCAAACCAAACCTCAGGAGTGACCGATGAATCTCGATACAGCCAAGAAGAAGGGCTTCGCTTTGAAGCAGGCGTTGTGGGTCGGCCTGGTGCTGGTGGTGGGCATAGCGCTCGGCGCCTGGATCCTGGGCGCGGACAAGGCCGGCGCCGGAGGCAGCGGGCATGGCGACGAGAGCCACGCCGAGGGCAAGGACGATCACGGCAAGGAAGGCGGTGTCGACGCAGCCAAGCCCGGCACGCCGAAGAAGGGCCCGCACGGCGGCAAGCTGTTCAGCGAGAACGGCTATGGCCTGGAACTCACGATCTACGAGACCGGCGTCGAGCCGCAGTTCCGCATCTACACCACGCAAGGCGGCAAGGCCATCGACCCGGCGCAAAGCCAGGTCTCGGTCACGCTGGAACGGCTGGGGAGGAAGCCCGAAGTGTTCAGCTTCAAGAAGGAAGGCGACTACCTGAAGGGCGACGCGGTGGTGGAAGAGCCGCACTCGTTCGCGGTGAAGATCGCCGCGCAGCACGGCGGCAAGGCCTACACCTTCGGCTACGAGCAGGTCGAAGGCCGGATCGCGATGAGCGATGAGCAGGCCAAGAACAGCGGCGTGCACGTGGCGACCGCCGGCCCGGCGAAGATCAAGGTGGCCTTGCAACTGCAAGGCGAAGTCCACCTCAACGAAGACCGCACTGTGCACGTAGTGCCGCGGCTGGCGGGGCTGGTCGAATCGGTTGCCGCCAACGCCGGAGACCGGGTGAAAAAGGGCCAGGTGCTGGCAGTGATGGCCAGCCAGGAACTGGCGAACCAGCGCAGCGAGTTCATGGCAGCAAGCAAGCGCGTCGAGCTGGCCCGCTCAACGTTTGCCCGCGAGAAGAAGCTGTGGGAAGGAAAGATTTCCGCGCAGCAGGACTACTTGCAAGCAGGCGCGGCGTTGCAAGAAGCCGAGATCATGGAGCAGTCGGCGCGCCAACGGCTGGCGGCGCTCGGCGCTTCGGCCACGGCGGCCGGCAACCTGACGCGCTATGAAATCCGCGCGCCGATCGACGGCGTGGTCACCGAGAAGAAGATCTCCGCCGGCCAGGTGCTCAAAGACGACGCCGACATCTTCGTCATTGCCGACCTGTCCAGCGTCTGGGTCGAGATGACGGTCCACGCGAAGGATTTGAACCTGGTGAAGACGGGCCAGAAGGCGGTCGTCAAGGCGGCCTCGTTCGATGCGCAGGCCGACGGCACGGTCTCGTATGTCGGCGCGCTGGTTGGCGAGCAAACGCGTGCCGCGAAAGCGCGCATCGTGCTACCCAACCCCAAGGGCCTTTGGCGGCCCGGCCTGGCAGTGAACGTCGAACTCACGGCCGAAGAGGTCGATGTGCCTTTGGCCATCGCTGCCGATGCGGTGCAGACACTGCGCGACACGCCGGTCGTGTTCGGCCGCTACGGCGACAAGTTCGAGGCGCGTCCGGTCGAGCTCGGCCGTAGCGACGGCAAGGTGGTCGAAGTGCTCAGCGGGCTGGAGCCCGGCGAACGCTACGCCGCGAGCAACAGCTTCGTCATCAAGGCAGACATCGGCAAGTCCGGTGCCAGCCACGACCATTGACCGGAGAACCCGCCATGAAACAGATCACCGCGATCATCCAGCCGCACATGCTCGAACGCATCGACCATGCGTTACACCAACTGCCGCACTTCCCTGGCTTCACGATGTGGCGTGGCCGCGGCGAAAGCCGGGGCCGCGACGCTGATCACGCCTGGCATCCGGCCGGCACCGACATCGCCGGCCACGCCGACATGGTGCTTCTGATCGCCTGCAGCGACGAACAGACGCCTGCCGTGGTGCAGACGATCCGCACCCACGCGCGCACCGGCCACGGCGGCGACGGCGTGATCACCGTCGTGACGCTCGACGACGTGGTTCGCATCGGCAGCGACGAACACGGCGACAGCGCCGTCTGACCAGAAAGATCGACGGAAAAATCATGCTCGACAAACTTCTCCAATTCGTCATCGACCAGCGCTGGGTCGTGTTGCTGCTCGTGCTCGGCATGGCCGCGCTCGGCATCTACAACTACCAGCGCCTGCCGATCGACGCGGTGCCCGACATCACCAACGTGCAGGTGCAGATCAACACCGAGGCGCCCGGCTACTCGCCGCTGGAAACCGAGCAACGCATCACCTTCCCGGTGGAAACCGCAATGGCCGGCCTGCCCGGCCTGGAGCAGACGCGCTCGCTGTCGCGCTACGGCCTGTCGCAGGTGACGGTGATCTTCAAGGAGGGCACCGACATCTACTTCGCGCGCCAGCTCGTGAACGAACGCATCCAGCAAGTCAAGAGCGGTCTGCCGCCAGGGCTGGAACCGGCGATGGGGCCGATCGCCAGCGGCCTGGGCGAGATCTTCATGTGGACCGTCGAGCCCAAGCCCGGTGCGAAGAAAGCCGATGGCAGCGCCTACGACCCGACCGACCTGCGCACGATCCAGGACTGGATCGTGAGGCCGCAACTGCGCAACATCCCCGGCGTGACCGAGATCAACACCATCGGCGGCTACGAGAAGCAGTTCCACGTCACGCCCGACCCGGCCAAGCTCGTTGCCTATGGCTTGAGCTTCCAGGACGTGATGGAGGCGCTGGCGAAGAACAACACCAACGTCGGCGCCGGCTACATCGAAAAGAGCGGCGAGCAGTACCTGATCCGCGCGCCGGGCCAGGTGGCCTCGCTGGAGGAGATCGGCGACATCGTGATCCGCAGCCAGGGCGGCGTGCCGGTCCGCATCCGCGACGTGGCCGAGGTGCTGCTGGGCAAGGAGCTGCGCACCGGCGCGGCGACCGAGAACGGCAAGGAAGTCGTGCTCGGCACGGTGTTCATGCTGCTCGGCGAGAACAGCCGCACCGTGTCGCAACGCGTCGCGGCCAAGATGGTGGACGTGAACCGCAGCCTGCCCGAGGGCGTGGAAGCCAAGACGGTCTATGACCGCACGCGGCTGGTCGACCGCACGATCGAGACCGTGTCGAAGAACCTGCTCGAAGGCGCACTGCTGGTGGTGGCCGTGCTGCTGGCGCTGCTGGGCAACTGGCGCGCCGCGTTGATCACCGCGGCGGTCATTCCGCTGGCGATGCTGTTCCTCATCACCGGCATGGTGCAGAACAAGGTCAGCGCCAACCTGATGAGCCTGGGCGCGCTCGACTTCGGCCTGATCGTCGATGGCGGCGTGATCATCGTCGAGAACTGCATCCGAAGGCTCGGCAGGGAGCAGCACCGGCTCGGCCGCCTGCTCGACCGCGGCGAACGCTTCCAGACCGTGTTCGAGGCGACGCGCGAGGTGTTCAAGCCCAGCCTCGTCAGCGTGATCGTTGTCGTGCTGGTGAACCTGCCGATCTTTGCCCTGACCGGCGTCGAAGGAAAGATGTTCCATCCGATGGCGTTCACCGTCGTCGTCGCGCTGTTTGGCGCCTTGATCCTGTCGGTGACGTTTGTGCCGGCGGCGATCGCGATCTTCGTGACCGGCAAGGTGGAGGAGAAGGAGAACCGTCTGATGCGCGGCGCGCGCGGCCTGTACGAACCGGCCTTGAAGTGGGCGATGGGCAACAAGGCGCCGGTCGTCACGGCAGCGTTGGTCTCGGTGGGCTTGAGCGGCCTGCTGCTCACCCGCATGGGCAGCGAGTTCATTCCGAGCCTGGACGAAGGCGATGTCGCGCTGCACGCGCTGCGCATCCCCGGCACCAGCCTGACGCAGGCGGTGGAAATGCAGGCCGCGCTGGAGATGCGGTTGATGCAGTTCCCCGAGGTCGACAAGGTCTTCGCCAAGCTCGGCACCGCCGAGATCGCAACCGACCCGATGCCGCCCAGCGTGGCCGACAACTTCGTGATGCTGAAGCCGCAGGCGGAGTGGCCCCACCCGAAGCGCAGCAAGCAAGACCTGGTGGCTGCGATGCAGGCAGCGGCCGAGACCATTCCCGGCAACAACTACGAGTTCACGCAGCCGATCCAGATGCGCTTCAACGAGCTGATCTCGGGCGTACGCAGCGACGTGGCGGTGAAGGTGTTCGGCGACGACCTGGAGGCCCTGCTCGCGAGCGGCGAAGAGATTGCCGAAGTGCTGGAGCGCATTCCCGGCGCGGCCGACGTGAAGGTCGAGCAGATCAGCGGGTTGCCGATGCTTTCGATCAAGCTCGACCGAAAGAAGATTTCGCGCTACGGGCTGAACGTGGGCGAGGTGCAGGACCTGATCGAGGTCGCCATCGGCGGCAAGGAAGCGGGCCAGGTGTTCGAGGGCGACCGCCGGTTCGACTTGATCGTGCGGCTGCCCGAGAAGATCCGCACCGACATGAACGCCCTGAAGCAATTGCCGATCCCGCTACCTGGCAACGCAAACGCAGGTCAAGGCTTCACGACCCTCGGCGAGGTGGCGACCTTCGACGTGGCGCCGGGCCCGAACCAGATCAGCCGCGAAAACGGCAAGCGCCGCGCGGTGGTCACAGCCAACGTGCGGGGCCGCGACCTCGGCTCGTTCGTCGCCGAGGCGCAACAGCGCGTGCGTGAAGGCGTCAAGCTGCCCGAGGGCTACTGGCTCGAATACGGCGGCACCTTCGAGCAACTGGCCTCGGCCGCGCAACGGCTGCGGATCGTGGTGCCGGTCTCGCTGCTGCTGATCTTCGGCCTGCTGTTCATGACCTTCGGCTCGGCCAAGGACGCGCTGCTCGTCTTCAGCGGCGTGCCGCTCGCGCTGACCAGCGGCGTGCTCGGCCTGTACCTGCGCGGCATCCCGCTGTCGATCTCGGCCGGCGTCGGCTTCATCACGCTGTCGGGCGTGGCGGTGCTGACCGGGCTGGTGATGGTGTCGTGCATCCGCGACTTGCGTGCCAGCGGCACGGCACTCGACGCAGCCATCACCGAAGGCGCGCTGATGCGGCTGCGCCCGATCCTGATGATCGCCCTCGTCGCGAGCCTCGGTTTCCTGCCGATGGCACTGAACGGCGGCACCGGCGCCGAGGTGCAGCGGCCGCTGGCGACGGTGGTGATCGGCGGCATCCTGTCTTCGACGCTGTTGACTCTGTTGGTGCTGCCGGTGCTGTACTTGCTGACGCATCGACGGGAAGAGCAGGTGCAACCGGCAGAATCGAGGCTCATCGTCGCTGGCACTACCGCTGCGGAGACTGGCACCCGCTGAACATGCGCTGGACCCGGGCCCTTCCCCACCAACCCGGCATCGCCGCCGCGCTGGGCGCAGCCTTGCTGTTCGGCGCCGGAACGCCGCTGGCCAAGGCGCTGCTCGACAGCGTCAGCCCGTGGATGCTGGCCGGCCTGCTCTACCTCGGCTCCGGCGTCGGATTGGCGCTGCTGCGCCTCGCTCGCCGCGCGCCGCGCGTTCGCCTGCCACCGGGCCAATGGCGCTGGCTGGCGGGTGCGGTGCTGGCCGGCGGGATCGTTGCGCCGGTGCTGCTGATGTTCGGGCTGACGCGCATGCCGGCCTCCGGCGCGTCGCTGTTGTTGAACGCCGAGGGCGTGTTCACCGCGCTGCTCGCCTGGTTCGCGTTCCGCGAGAACTTCGACCGTCGCATCGCGGTCGGAATGCTGGCCATCGTGGCCGGCGCGGTGGTGCTGAGCTGGCCCGGCGAAGCCCGCTTCGGCGAGGTCTGGCCGGCGCTGGCGGTGCTCGGCGCGTGCGCGGCCTGGGCGATCGACAACAACCTCACGCGCAAGGTGGCGCTGCACGACGCGGCCTGGATCGCCGCGGTGAAGGGGCTCGCGGCCGGCGCCGTCAACCTCGGGCTGGCATTCGCGCTCGGCAGCCAGTTGCCGGCCCTGCCCGTGTTGGCCGGCGCGATGAGCCTGGGCTTCGTCGCCTACGGCATCAGCCTGGCGCTGTTCGTCGTCAGCCTGCGGCACCTGGGAACGGCGCGCACCGGCGCTTACTTCTCGGTGGCACCGTTCTTCGGCGCGCTGGTGGCCGTGCTGTGGCTTGGCGAAGTGGTGGATACGCGCCTGCTCGCGGCCGGCGCGCTGATGGCGGTGGGCGTCTGGCTGCATCTCAGTGAACGCCACCTGCACCGCCACACCCATGCGCCGCTGGCGCATGAACACGAACACGCGCACGACGCGCATCACCGGCACGACCATGGCGGCCCGATCGCCGCCGGCTTGCGCCACACCCACCCGCACCGCCACGAGCCACTGGCCCACGCCCACGCGCACTACCCGGACGAGCACCACCGGCACACGCACTGACATCGAATTGCGTTGCAGCGCATGGATCCCATGCCACCCCCTCTCCCGCCCGGGCGGGAGAGGGAGCAACCAAGCCCACTACAGCACCCGGTTCCGTGCCAGCGGCGGGTTGCGCGCGAAGTAGCGCTGCACGCCGCTGGCCAGCGCCTCGACGAGCTGCGCCTGGTACGCCGGGTCGCGCAGCCGGGCTTCTTCTTCCGGGTTCGAGATGAACGCCGTCTCGACCAGGATCGACGGGATGTCGGGCGCCTTCAGCACCGCAAAACCGGCCTGCTCGACACTGCCCCTGTGCAGCTTGCCGACCTTGCCGATCTGGCCCAGCACCTCGCCGCCGAGCTTCATGCTGTCGCGGATCTGCGCGGTCGTGCTCATGTCGAGCAGCGCGCGCAGCACGGCGGCGTCTTTC
>JANOVJ010000548.1:0-7190 GCA_031417295.1 bacterium
TCGAAAACGAACCGTCGGCGGCCAGGAGCGAGACACCGTCACGCTCGACGCCGAAGTTCGCGCGGAAGTTGCCGCCGCCTTCCATCACGTGTTTGCTGGTGTCGTAGAGGTTGGGGCTGCCCGGATGCTTCATCTCGGGCGTGCCGTAGCACGGCCAGGGCAGGCCGAAATAGTCGCCGTCGAGCTTGTAGCCGGTTTCCTTGTCGATGCCGCCCTTGGCGCGCAGCGTCTTCACGTCGAAGACATTCATGTTGCGCATGTGCGCCTTCAGCCGCTCGGGGCTGTGGCCGCTGTAGCCGATGGTCCAGACGCTCTTGTTGATCTCGCGCAGGATGGACTCGGTCTCGGGCTCCATCATCCCGCCCTTGCCGGCCACCAGCTTGGTCCGGGCCATCAGCTCCTTGTCGAAGCCGAGCTTGGCCGCCAGCTGATACATGATCATGTGGTCGGTGCGGCTTTCCCACAGCGGCTCGATCACCTTCTCGCGCCATTGCAGCGAGCGATTCGACGCGGTGCACGAGCCGCTGGTCTCGAACTGCGTTGTCGCCGGCAGCAGGTAGACGGCGCGGTTGGCGTTCTGCTCCTCGGCCTTGCCCGGCATCGCCGCCATCGCGGCGGTGGCGGAAGGGAACGGATCGATCACGACCAGCAAATCGAGCTTGTCCATCGCCCGCTTCATTTCCAGCCCGCGCGTCTGCGAGTTCGGCGCGTGGCCCCAGAAGAACAGGCCGCGCAGGTTCGACGGCTGATCCACCAGGTCGTTGGCTTCGAGCACGCCGTCGATCCAGCGCGAGACGGTCATGCCCGGCTTGGTCATCATGCCCGGCGCGTACTGCTTCTTGATCCACTCGAAGTCGACGCCCCAGGCCTTGGCGAAATGCTTCCACGAGCCTTCGGCCAGGCCGTAGTAGCCGGGCAGCGAATCGGGGTTGGGGCCCACGTCGGTCGCGCCCTGCACGTTGTCGTGGCCGCGGAAGATGTTGGTCCCGCCGCCGCTCTTGCCGACGTTGCCGAGCGAGAGCTGCAACAGGCACGAGGCGCGCACGATCGCGTTGCCGATGGTGTGCTGCGTCTGCCCCATGCACCAGACGATGGTGCCGGGCCGATTGTCGGCCAGCATCTTGGCCACCTTGTAGGTGGTCGCTTCGTCGACACCGCAGGCTTCTTCGACCTTGTCGGGCGTCCACTTGGCCATGATGTCGGCCTGCACCTTGTCCATGCCGTAGACGCGGTCGGCGATGTACTGCTTGTCTTCCCAGCCGTTCTTGAAGATGTGGAACATCACGCCGAACAGGAACGGGATGTCGGAACCTGAGCGGATGCGCACGTACTCGTCGGCCTTGGCCGCAGTGCGCGTGAAGCGCGGATCGACCACGATCATCTTGCAGCCGATTTCCTTGGCGTGCAGCATATGCAGCATCGACACCGGGTGCGCCTCGGCCGCGTTCGACCCGATGTACATCGCCACCTTGGCGTTCTGCATGTCGTTGTACGAATTCGTCATCGCCCCGTAGCCCCAGGTGTTGGCGACGCCGGCAACCGTGGTCGAGTGGCAGATGCGCGCCTGGTGGTCGCAGTTGTTGCTGCCCCACAGGCTGACCCACTTGCGCAGCAGGTAGGCCTGCTCGTTGTTGTGCTTGCTGGAGCCGACGATGAAGACCGAGTCGGGGCCGCTCTGTGTCTTCAGCTCGGTCATCTTCGCGCTGATCTCGTTCAGCGCCTGGTCCCAGCCGATGCGCTGGTACTTGCCGTTGACGAGCTTCATCGGGTACTTGAGGCGGAACTCGCCGTGGCCGTGCTCGCGCAGCGCCGCACCCTTGGCGCAGTGCGCGCCCAGGTTGATCGGCGAATCGAACACCGGCTCCTGGCGCACCCAGACGCCGTTCTCGACCACCGCATCGACCGCACAGCCGACCGAGCAGTGGCCGCAAACGGTGCGCTTGACCTGGACCTTGGGCACCGCTGCCGCGGCGGGCGCGTCGGCCGCCTGCGCCTTGCGCATCAATGTGAGTTGCGAGCCGGCCAGGCCGACGCCGACGCCCAGGCCCGAGCGGCGCAGGAAGGCGCGCCGGTCCATCGTCGGAATGGCTCGCGACACGCCTCGCGAGAGGCTCGCCACCAGCGAAGACGGCAGCGTGGCCGAGGGCCCGCTGGAGGATTTACGCGTCAGCAACATGGCGCCTCCCGAAGTCAGACCCGCGTGGTTTCGTAGTAGCGCTGCACATGCGCCGACAGCCGGTAGCCGTCGGCCACCTCGTCTTTCTTCGCGACCGCCGCGGGTTCGGGTTCGGCGGACTGCAGTGTCCGCGAGGCCACCGCTGCCACGGCGCCGGCCGCAACGGTCACACCAGCGCCGAACAGCATGCCGCGCCGTTTCAGGGGCGCCCGCGCCTCGGCGGGTTTAGACAGGGGCTCAGAGGGCGGGTGCGTCATGGTCTGACTCCTGGATCGGGTCGGGGCGATGCAAGCTGGCATTGCCCTGGCGCAATGTAGTCCGCTCCCGGTTGCCGGTCATTAGGGTCCGCACCGACCTATGCAGGTATTTGCCGAGGCTGCCGTCAGTTTCGCGACAGGTCCGCGCGCGCGGCCTCAGGCGTCGAGCATGTCGAAGGCCTGCGCCTCGACGCTGAAGAAGTCGCGCCCGAAGGCCGCCACGGCACGATAGAACTCGCTCCGCGGATGTTCTTCCAACGCCTCCCACAACGCGTCGGCCCAGCCGCGCAGGTGGGCGTTGAAGAAGCGTTGCTGGGTCGCCAGGTTGCTCACGGCCAGGTCGTCGCCGGCAATCAGGAAGCGCATCGTCTCGCACAGGCAGGCGAGGTGATCTTCGGTGACGAACAGCGCCGGGTCGCGCTCCAAGCCGAGCGCGCGCAAATCGTCGCGCAGCGTGACCAGCGGCTTCTCGTTCAACGAGCCGGCGATGAAGTACGAGGCATGGAGAAACACCTCGGCCTTGCCGATGCTCTCGAACAACGCAACGTACTCGTCCCGCACCGCTGCGAGCGGCAGGCGGCGTGACGCTTCGACCAGCGCGCCGAAGCTGCCTTCGAGAAAGGCGCCCGGCGCCGGCGCCTCGGTCACGGCCACCTGGAGTTGGCCGTACAAGCCTTCCGATGGTGCAGCGAGGAAGAGCGCACTCAACAGCCCATAGACCTCGGCCCGCGCCAGTTCCTCGCTGTCGTCGGCGGCGCTGTTGAATCTCACCGCACTCACAGGTCGGTGACCTTCACTTCGTCCGGGTCGGTGTGGATGTCGATCACCCGACAGTCGCCGCACATTTTCAAGCGTTCGGCCGCCTTGCCCTGGAACATGGCGTGGCCGGCCAGCCGGCCCATCATCGTCTCGATCGCGCGCAGCGTGCCGAAGGGCGCGTTGCAGCGGATGCAACGGTAAGGCTCGGCTTCGTTCAACACGCGCAGTTGCTTGCGCGCCTTGCCGCCATCGGCCAGCCACAGCCGCGGCTGCAGCGTGATCGCCTGCTCGGGGCAGGTACTCGCGCAGAGGCCGCACTGCACGCAGTTCTTCTCGATGAAGCGGAGCTGCGGCTGGTCGGGGTTGTCGGCCAGCGCGGCCTCGGGGCAGGCGCCGACGCAGGCAAGGCACATCGTGCAGCGCTCGGTGTCGATGGCGAGGCTGCCCCAGGGGCTGGCGGCGGGCAGCGCGATGGCGTCCACCGCCTGCGGCGCCTGCGCCAGCAAGTGGTCGAGCGCGAGGTCGAGCGTGGCGCGCTTGTCAGCCTGCACGCTGAAGGTGGCGGGCGTCTTCACGGCCTGCGCTGCGTCGGCGCGCAGCATGGCATCCAGCGTGCCCACGTCGCGCGCTTCGATCAGCCGCAGGTGTTCGCCAGCGAAACCCAGGCCGGTGAGCAGCGCCTGCGCGACCTCCATCTGCGCCGCAACCGCTGCGCGGTAGGCCGGCGCTTCCTCGTCGGTCATCAGCACCCAGACCTGCGACGCGCCTTGGGCGATGGCGGCCAGCCACAAGTCGAGCCCGACCGATGCGGTGTGCCAAACGGCGAGCGGCAACACCCGCGCGGGAACGCCCCTCACCAGCGCCGGTGCGCGCTTTCGCAGGCCCTGCGCCGGTGCCGAGGTGCGCGCCGCCCGGCCCAACTCGCCGATCAGCTTCGCGCCCGCTTCCTGGCTGTGGACCAACACCACCGGAGCGCCCGCCACGGCGACGCCGCCCGCGCGATAGTAGGTGGCCAGCAGCGTCCGGATGTGCCGCCCCTGCTCCGGTGCGCGCGGCGTGGCGTAGGTGAGCGCACCGCTCGGGCAGACCGTGGTGCAGGCGCCGCAGCCGACGCAGAGTTGTGGATTGACAGCAATGCCGCCGCTCGTCGTCGCCTCGCTGACGATAGCCTCGGCCGAACAGACCTCGATGCAGGCGTTGCAGCCGACGCGCTCGTTGCGACTGTGGGCGCACAGCTTGGCTTTGTACTGGAAGAATTTCGGCTTCTCGAACTCGCCGACCAGTTCGCGCAGTTGCAGCACGGCGCGCACCATCGCAGCGTCGTCAGGCGCGTGGAAGCAACCCTGCGGCGGCTGGTGCAAGGCCAGCAGCGCCGTCGCGCCGAGGTCGAGCACGAGGTCGAAGCGTTCGCTGCCTTCGAGCGGCGCCCGGGCAAAGTCGATGGCCCCGGCCGCGTCACACACCCGAACGCAGTCGCGGTGCGATTTGCACTTCGACAGATCGATCTGGTAGTCGAGGCCAATCGCCTGCTCGGGGCAAGCCTCGACACAGGCATTGCAGCGCGTGCACAGGTCGAGGTCGATCGGGTTCGTGCTCTGCCACTGCACGTCGAACGCGCCCAGCCAACCCGCGAGCGCAGTCACGCGGCCCACATGCACCGGCAGCGCATGCACCTGTGGCAGCGTGCCTCCGGCAGCGTTCAACAGCAGGCTCACGTCGAGCTTGTCGGCGAGCATCGCCGCCGCCCGCTGCGCCCGGTCGGCCGCGCCGATCACCAGCACCCGGCCCGCGGAACGGTAGCTGACGGTCGACACCGGCTCCGGCTCCGGCAATTGCGCGGCAGCAATCAATGCCGCGATCTTCGGCAGAATGGACTTCGGTGCAGTCTTGGCATCAGTCGACCATCCGCCCGTTTCGCGGATGTTCACAAACCGGATCGGCCGTTCCTGCAGGCCCGGCGCGCCTTCGGTCTCGGCGTTCAGCTCAAGGAACAGCCGGCTTTCCTGGGTGCAGGCCACCAGCAGATCGTCCCCGCCCTTGGCCGCACGCTGAAACGCGCCGGCCTCGCGCCGGCAGAGCAAGGTGTGCTGGGTTTGCAGCCCGTCGGCGGCGTCAGGGCCGAGGGTCTGCGTGATGCGGTCCAGCGCCTGCCGGTCCAGTGGCATCGTCCGGTTGCAATCGCAGAGCAGGGTCTTCATCGATGGGAGATTCGGATGCGTGGTCGCCGGGCTCGCTGGCCTCCGACTGTGGCAGACCCGCCGCCGCTTCGCCATCGGGGGAAGCCACCGGAAGTGCGAGCGTTGCTTCGGCGGCGGCCGGCGGCGGATCGTCTTCGAACAAGCGCAGGAACTTCGACTGCGTCATCCGGCGCAGCATCGCCTCGGGAATCGGGTCGGGGATGCCGTAGTCGTCGATGTAGATGTCCAGCCCGTCCATCACGTTGAAGTGCGGGTCGCTGAAGAGCTTCTTCATCGCGGCGCGCTTGACGGTGTCGTCCACGCCGGGCAGCACGAAACGGGAGAAGTCGGAGTCGTGGCTGAGGCCGGCCACATCTTCGAGCGTCGGTAGCGATGGCGCGGGCGGCGCGGGTGGTGCTTCTGGCGGCGGCGCCGCAACCGGTCCAGTGGCCACGGCCAACGGCAGCGCAGGGGGCGCCGGTTCGGCCGGCACCTCGCCGCCGCGCACCTGCGCCTTGCGCCGCGACCAGCGCGAAACAAAACTGTCGTCGCCGCTCATCTGTTGGCCCCCAAGACGCTGCGCGTCGCCCCCCCGAGGGGGAGTTCGCGCCTTGGGGGCGGCCCTGCGCCGCTCATCGCTTTCTCACGGCCCGCGCTGGTCCGGCGGCAGGAACGATGCCGGCCGCCGCCGCTTCTTCGGCTCGGGCCGGTAGTGCTCGTCGTTGAAGGCCTGCAACCAGGCCACGACGTCCGGCGGCAGCGGCAGGTTGTCGACATGCTCCTGCGCATCAAGCCAGCGCCCGGCCTCGTGGTAGGACACGCTGACCGTCTCGGGCCAGGCCCGCGACGGGTCTTCGTCATCGCTGCGCCAGACGATGAACCACACCGGCGCACCCGACGTGAGGTTCAGGTGGTAGCCCTCGCATTCGTCGCGGAACAGTTCGAGCCGGAAGCCCGGGTGCAGCGTCTGCATCGTTCGCCCGTCGTCGCGCAGCAGGCGTGGCGCGGTGCCGAAAACGGCTTCGTGCAGCAGCACTTCGGCCGGCCGATGCCGCCAAGCCTCCCACTGGTTGGGCGCCGCCTCACGCTCCATCACGACGGCGAGTTCGATCGAAGGGCGTTCCATCCTGACCCCCTCAGTCCTCGCCGGGCCGCTCCCAAGAGGACTGAGTTCCCCTCGAGGGGCGACACCGGAGGCGTCTTGGGGTCGTCATGTCGTCTTGGAAATCGAGATGGTCGGGAACTTCGAACTGAAGTCCTTCGCCCGCTGCGCGATCTTCACCGCCATCTGCCGCGCCACGGCCTTGTAGATCGCGGCGATCTCGCCGTCGGGGTCGCTCACCACGGTCGGCCGGCCGGAATCGGCCTGCTCGCGGATGCTCATCGTCAGCGGCAGCGCGCCGAGGTAGTCGACGCCGAACTCGGCCGCCATCTTCTTGCCGCCATCGGCGCCGAAGATGTGCTCGGCATGGCCGCAATTCGAGCACACGTGAACCGCCATGTTCTCGACGATGCCGAGGATCGGTACGCCGACCTTCTCGAACATCTTCAGGCCGCGCTTGGCGTCCATCAACGCGATGTCCTGCGGCGTGGTCACGATCACCGCGCCGGTCAGCGGCACCTTCTGGCTGAGCGTGAGCTGGATGTCGCCGGTGCCGGGCGGCATGTCGACGATCAGGTAGTCGAGTTCGGCCCAGTTGGTCTGGCGCAGCAGTTGTTCGAGCGCCTGGGTCGCCATCGGGCCACGCCAGATCATCGGGTTGTCGGCCTCGACCAGGAAGCCGATCGACATCACCTGCACGCCGTAGTTTTCCATCGGCG
>JANOVJ010000549.1:0-2268 GCA_031417295.1 bacterium
GCCTTCACCGCCGCCGAACTGAAAGGCGTTCCCAAGGGTGTGTGGCAGGCGGCGCCGCGCGACACCAAAGGGCGCTATTTGCTGGGGCTCGACGAATCGGTCTCGGTGCCGTTGCTTCAATACGCCGAAGTTGCGGCCACGCGCGAGCTGCTGTGGCGCGCGGTGATGAACGTCGGCGGTGAAGCGAACTTGCGGACGCTGGCGCAATTGGCGGCGCTGCGGCGCGAGTATGCGCAGTTGTTCGGCTTCGAGTCGTACGCCGATCTGGTGCTGCGCCGGCGCATGGTGCAGAACGAAGCCGCGGCACAGGCCTTCCTGGCCAGCGTGAACGCGGCTGTGCGCGAGCGCGAGCAGGCCGACCTGGCCACGCTGCGGGCCGCCAAGGCGGACCACCTGCACACGTCGCTGGAAGCCACCACGCTGCGGCGCTGGGACACCGCGTTCTACACCGAGCGCACGCGGCGGGCGCGTTTCAGCGTCGAGCAGAACCTGTTTCGCGCCGGGTTCCCACCGGAGCCGGCGCTGAAGTTCATGTTCCTGCTCGCCGAGCGCCTGTTCGGCGTCACGTTTTCACCGCTCAAGCAAACGCTGTGGCACGCCGACGTGCGTGCGTTCGAGCTCCGCGACGCCGGCTCGAAGGCGGTGCTGGGAACGCTCTACGTCGACCTGTTCCCGCGTGTCGGCAAGGAGGGCAGTGGTGCCTATGTCTCGGCGATCCGCAACGCCTCCACGCTCGCTGGCCGCCGGCCAGTGGCCGCACTGGTCACCAATTTCGACCGCCATGGCCTGACGCTGGCCGACCTGTCGGACACGCTGCTGCACGAGTTCGGCCATGCGCTGCATGCGCTGCTCTCGCAGACGCGCTACGCCGGCCAGGGCGGCACGAACGTGAAGCTCGACTTCGCCGAGGCGCCGTCGCAGATGCTCGAAGACTGGGTCTACGACCCGCGCGTGCTCGGCCTGTTCAGCCAGGCCTGCCCGAAGTGCAAGCCGGTGCCGCCCGAGCTGCTGGCGCGGGCCGAGCAGGCGCGGCATTTCGGCGAGGGCATCGAGTTCGCGCGCCAGCACCTGTTTGCCAGTTACGACCTGGCCCTGTACGGCAAAGGCATCGACGCCAGCTCGCGCGACCCGATGGCGCTGTGGGCCGCAATGGAAGGCGCCACGCCGCTCGGCTTTGTGGCCGGTTCGCGCTTTCCGGCCAGCTTCGGCCACGTGGCGGGCGGCTATGCGGCCGGCTACTACAGCTACCTCTGGAGCCTGGTGCTCGCGGCCGACCTGCGCACCGCCTTCGCGGCCGACCGGCTGAGTGCCGACACCGGCGCCCGCTATCGCCGTAGCATCCTCGAGAACGGCGGCCAGGTGGCACCGGCCGATCTGATGCAGCAGTTCCTCGGCCGGCCCAGCGACAGCCGGGCCTTCTTCAAGTCGCTCGCGGTTCCGTGACTTGCCCAGACCTTGCCCGACCCTTCTTTGCGAAAGAGAACCCATCATGAGCACACCGATCCAGACCCTTTTCAACCTCGCCGGCCGCACCGCGCTCGTCACCGGCGGCTCGCGCGGCCTCGGGCTTCAAATCGCCGAATCGCTGGGCGAAGCCGGCGCCAAGATCATGCTCAGTTCGCGCAAGGCGAGCGACCTGGAAGAGGCCGCCGCCAGCCTGCAGGCCAAGGGCATCGACACCCGCTGGGTGGCGGCCGACGCGAGCCAGCCCGAAGAAGTGCAGCGTGTCGCGAGCGAGGCGATGCAGCGCCTGGGGCGGGTCGACATCCTCGTCAACAACGCCGGCGCCACCTGGGGCGCGCCGGCCGAGGACTACCCGCTCGAAGCCTGGGACAAGGTGATGAACCTCAACATCCGCAGCGTGTTCCTGATGAGCCAGGCCATCGGCAAGCTGAGCATGATCCCGAACCGCCACGGCCGCATCATCAACATCGCGTCGATCGCCGGGCTGTCGGGCGCGGGTGCCGACATCCAGTTCATCGCCTACGGCACCAGCAAGGGCGCGGTGGTGAACTTCACGCGCACGCTGGCCGGCGAGTGGGGGAAGTACGGCATCACCGTCAACGCGCTCGCGCCGGGCTTCTTTCCGAGCAAGATGACCAAGGGCGTGCTCGCGACATTCGGCGCCGACAAGCTGGCCGCGAATGCGCCGCTGCGCCGCATCGGCGACGACGACGATCTGAAAGGTGCGGCGCTGCTGTTCGCGTCGCAGGCGGGCAAGCATTTGACGGGGCAGATCCTGGCCGTGGACGGTGGGGTCAGCGCGGT
>JANOVJ010000550.1:0-11380 GCA_031417295.1 bacterium
ACCATGTTGGCGCCCATGCGGCCGAGGCCGATCATTCCGAGTTGCATGACGAGTTCCTTGTGTGACGGGAAGGGATCGTGAACGTGCCGGCGCCGCTGGGCAGCGGCGCGTTGGTCAGGAAGCGGGCGAAGCCGGGTGAGCCCGCTCGAAGATGGCAACGAATTCGAGGTAGCGGCGCGCGATTTCGGCCACCGCCGCCTCGCGCGTGAGTTGGCCGGCACGCCAGCCGACCAGTGGCTGCCAGAAGTCGGTGCGGCCGACGGCGAAGCCGATGAAGCCCTGAACGCCGGCTGCCGTGGCAAGCCATTCACGGACCTTGGCGTCGTTCTCGCCACGGCCGAGCACGATGCAACTGACCTGGCTGCGGCCCGCGCCGCTGCGCGCGGCAGCGACGATCCGTTCGCAGTCTTCGCGTCGGTCCAGGCCCTCGATCTTCCACAGGTCGGGTTCGACGCCGGCATGCTGCATGTCCTGGATCGCCCGCACCATCAACTGCGGGCGCAATTCGAGGTCGTAGCGCTGCCTGTCACCGCCCAAGGCGTCGAGTTGCGCCTTCTCGGCCGGCACCAGCAACTCGAACATGAACTTGGCTCGCTCCCGCGCTTGCAGCCAGTCAGACAGGCGCTTGAGCCGCGCTGTCTGGCGCACATTCAGCACCGCGTCGCCGTCGGGGTTGTAGCGCACCAGCACCTTGCAGAAGGTCGGATCGAAGGCTTCGATGTGGGCGCCGAAGTCTTCGCCGTACTCGAAATCGAACTCGTCCTGCCCGCTCTTCTCGGCCGGGCAGGCGGTGGCCACGCCGCTCGCCTTTGCATCGCGCAGGATCGCGGCACCGAATTGCTCATCGACCAGGATGCCGGCCTTGGCCTTCGGCGCGCCCTGCGCCAGCGCCGCCACGAAGCCGTCGTAGATCACCCGCTTGGCGGCAGCGATCTCGGCCGTCTGCGCCGCATCGAGCGCGCCTTCCCAGCCGAACATCTTGGTCTCGAACGAGCCTCGATGGTCGAACGGCAGGATGTAGAGCGGGTGGGTGTGGCCCAGGGTCATGGTTGAGTGTCCTCGCTGTCCTACCCTGCCTTCAGCTGCCGATAGCGCCGGATCAGCGCATTGGTCGAACTGTCGTGCTTCGGCGCCGCCGCGGCCACATCCAGCTCGGGAACGATGCGCTTGGCCAGCACCTTGCCCAGCTCCACGCCCCACTGATCGAAACAATCGATGTGCCAGATCGCGCCCTGCGTGAACACGCTGTGCTCATACAGCGCGACGAGCTTGCCCAGCGCAGCTGGCGTCATCTTCTCGAGCAGCAAGGTGTTCGACGGCCGGTTGCCTTCGAAGACACGGTGAGGCACCAGCCAATCCGGCGAGCCCTCGGCCTTGACCTCATCTGCTGTCTTGCCGAAGGCCAGCGCCTCGCCCTGCGCGAACACGTTGGCGAGCAGGATGTCGTGGTGCTCGCCCAGCGGGTTCAGCGACTGGCCGAAGCCGATGAAGTCGCACGGAATCAGCCGCGTGCCCTGGTGGATCAACTGGTAGAACGAATGCTGGCCGTTGGTGCCCGGCTCGCCCCAGTAGACCGGGCCGGTCTGGCAACCCACCGGCGCGCCGTCGAGCCGCACATGCTTGCCGTTGCTCTCCATCGTGAGCTGTTGCAGATAGGCCGGGAAGCGCTTCAGGTACTGCTCGTAGGGCAGCACGGCGACCGTGTTCGCGCCGAGGAAGTTGTTGTTCCACAGCGCGATCAGGCCCATCAGCACCGGCAGGTTGCGCTCGAACGGCGCGGTGCGGAAATGCTCGTCCATGGCGTGAAAGCCGGCGAGCAATTCGCGGAAGTTGTCGGGCCCGACGGCGAGCATCGTCGACAGGCCGATCGCCGAATCCATTGAATAGCGCCCGCCCACCCAATCCCAGAAGCCGAACATGTTGTCGGTGGAGATGCCGAACTTCGCCACGTCGGCGGCGTTGGTCGATACCGCAACGAAGTGCTTTGCCACCGCACTCGCGTCACCGCCCAGGCCGGCCAGCGACCACGTGCGCGCGCTGTTCGCGTTGGTCATGGTCTCCAGCGTGGTGAAGGTTTTCGAGGAAACGATGAACAGCGTCTCGTCAGCCGCCAGGCCGTGCGTGGCTTCCGCGAAATCGGTGCCGTCGACGTTCGAGACGAAGCGGAACACCATGTCGCGCGCGCTGTAGTGGCGCAGCGCTTCGTAGGCCATCACCGGGCCCAGGTCGGAGCCGCCGATGCCGATGTTGACGACGTTCCTGATCCGCTTGCCGGTGTGGCCGCGCCAGCCGCCGCTGCGCACCCGGTCGGCGAAGGCGGCCATGCGGTCGAGCACTTCATGCACGCCGGGCACCACGTTCTCGCCATCGACCAGGATCGTCGCACCGCGCGGCGCGCGCAGCGCGACGTGCAGCACCGCCCGGTTCTCGGAGACGTTGATCTTCTCGCCGCCGAACATCGCGTCGATCCGCGCGCGCAAGCCGGCCTCTTCGGCGAGTGCCAGCAGCAGGCGCAGCGTCTCGTCGGTGATGCGGTTCTTCGAGTAGTCGAGGTAAATGCCCAGCGCGTCGAGCGCCAGCCGTTCGCCACGGCCGGGGTCGCTGGCAAAAAGCTGGCGCAGGTGCTGGAGCTCGACTTGCCCGTAGTGCGCCTGCAGCGCCTGCCAGGCCGCGCCGCCGGTGACGTTGGGAACGGTTGCGATGCTCATGGGCAGGGTCCTCCGGTTCAGGCGGGTTGGGCCGCGGCACGGCGGCGTGCGGGCACCTTCTTCGCTGCGGGCTTGCGCGTCTTTGCCGCCGGCGTCTTTGCCGCCGCGGTCCACATCCTGAAGCCACCGGCAAAGGCATTCGCGTTGTCGCCGGCCCGGCAGCCGGCTGGCAGCTCCGTCAGGTGCCTGATGTTGCCGCCACCGATCACCACATCGTCGGGCACGAGTGCCGCCCTCAGGCGCGCCACCACATCGACCACGTACTTGCGCCACTTCTTCTTGCCCTCGCGCTCCAGCGCGCGCTCGCCAACGTAGTCTTCAAACGTGCCCTTGCGGTACGGCAGGTGGGCCAGTTCCATCGGCACCACCACGCCGTTGACGACCATCGTCGTGCCCAGGCCGGTGCCCAGGCCGAGGAACAACAGCTTGCCCTCCTTGAAGCTGCCGAGGGCCTGCATGGCGGCGTCGTTGATGATCTTCACCGGGCAGCCGAACGCGGCCTTGTAGTCGAACTTGACCCAGCCCGGCGCCAGGTTGTGCGGCTCGGTCATCGGCTGGTCGTTCTCGACCACGCCGGGGTAGCCGATGGCCACCCTGTCGTATTTCCAGCCCGCCGCCAGCGTCTTCACCGCCTCGGCCATCATCGCCGCCGTCATCGTCAGGCCCGACGGGACACGCCGTTCCTCGGTCTGCCCGGTGGCGAGAATCTTCACGTTGCTGCCACCCACGTCGATCACCAACACCTTCATCCTTGCTCCCTGTTTGTTGTTGTCGAAGCTCAGTCGAGTGCCGGGCCGCCCCAAGCCGACTGAGCGCCCCTCGGGGGCAGCGAACGAAGTGAGCTTGGGGTCGTCATCTCACGCGGCGGCGAGCGTGGCGCTCTTCGAGGCGATGACGCCCATCAGTTCATTCCACGACGCGACGAACGACGCCGCGCCTTCGGTTTGCAGCTTCGCCGCGAGCGCGTCGAGGTCCACCCCCGCCGCGCGGAACTGCGCCAGCACGGCCTCACAGTCACCGCCGTCGGCCGGCGTGGGCGCGCCCGCCTTGCCGTGGTCGGCAAAGGCGAGCAGCGTCGCCTCGGGAATGGTGTCGACCGTGAACGGTGCCGCCAGCGCCTCGACATACAGCGTGTCCGGCGCGTTCTTGTCCTTGGTGCCGGTGCTGGCCAGCAGCAGCCGCTGTACCGGCGCGCCGGCGTTCATGACCTTTCTGTAGCGCGGCGAGGCGACCAGATCGCAATACGCCTTGTAGGCCTGCTGACCGACGGCGATGCCGAGCTTCATGTTCAGCGCGGCGGGTACCTTGCCGCTGACGCCCACGTCCCAGCGGCTGATGAACAGCGACGCGACGGAGTTGACGAAGGGCGACAGCCCGGCCGCGATGCGGCGCTCGATGCCGCGCAGGTAGGCTTCGGCCGCGGCCACATAGTGCGCAGTGGAAAAGAGCAGCGTCACGTTGACCGGCACGCCGGCGAAGATGGCTTCCTCGATCGCCGGCAGGCCCTCGGCGGTGCCGGGAATCTTGATGAACAGGTTGGGCCGCGCGGCGCGCGCGTGCAACTCGCGCGCGACGGCGATGGTGGTGTGCGTGTCGTAGGCCAGCAAGGGCGAGACTTCGAGCGAGACCCAGCCGTCACGCCGTGGGTGCGCTCGTGGATCGGGCGGAACAGGTCGGCCGCGCGGGTGATGTCGTCGATCGCGAGTTCGAAGAACAGCGCCTCGCCCGACTTGCCTTCCTTCAGCTTCGCGCGGATGTCGTCGTCATAGTCGGCGCTGCCCTTCAAGGCGTGGTCGAAGATGGTCGGGTTCGAGGTCAGCCCGGTCACTGTCAGCTGGTCGATGTAGCGCTGCAGCGTGCCGCTGTTGAGCAGCTTCCTGGTGATGTTGTCGAGCCAGAGGCTCTGGCCGAGAGCGTTCAACTGGGCGGTCGGGTACATGCCGGGGTCCTCCGAGAAGCGCGACCGGAGCGTCGGCTCGCGCGGATCAAGGTTTATACCCCGGTCCCAGCAACTGCGGCCGATCGCAGGCAAGGATTTCGGCGATGTCTTCGATCTCCAGGTCGGCCCCTGGGCACGCCGCCAGGACGGCGGGGTCGTGGGCATAGCTGCCCTGGCGCGCGAACACCGTGGTCAGGCGCGCCCCCCAGGCCTGCTTCATCGCCGTGAGGATGCGCAGCTTGTCGTCGATCATCACGTAGTGCCGCGCCGGGTAGCGCCGCGCCACATCGGCGAGCGACTGCTCCTTGTGGATGTAGATCAGCACCTCGCCGCCAAGCGCCGCGGCGATGCCCGAGCGCTCGACCTTGCGCGGCTGGAACACCACGTCGCCGTCGGACAGCGCCACCGTCGGGCCGATTTGCCGCAGGTGCGCGAGCACATCGAGCGCGCGCGGGTAGAGGCGCTCGGCGAACGGGTAGTCGACCAGGAACGACGCCATCGCCAGCAGGTGCACGTCAAGCGGATGCTCGATGCGGTAACGCTGCAGCGCGCCCAGGTAGTCGCGGTAGCCGAGTTCGTTCCAGAGCTGTTCGAGGATGACTGCGTAGCGGTCGCGGCAGGCTGCGCCGTACTCCTGTTCGAGATGCTCGCGGATGTCGGCCTGGATGCGGTCGTTGTCGAGCAGCGTGTTGTCGACGTCGATGAGGATGACGAGTTCGGCCTCGGCGGCCTTCTCAGTCGGCGCCGGGCCGCCCCAAGCGGACTGAAGTCCCCCCTGGGGGGGCGACGCCGCAGGCGTCTTGGGGGCCCGCTCAATCGCCGACATGGCGCGCCTCGTTCCACAAGCGGATGGCAGGCTCGTCGCGGTTGTGCTCGTAGCCGAGCGCGCTCAAGGTTGCGGTGCCGAGCACCAGCAACGCGGCCCCGGAAGCGTCCAAGCCCAGCCAGCGTGCAGCCAGCACGCGCAGGATGTGGCCGCTGGAAAACAGCAACACGTCGCTTTCGATGGCGCGCACGCGGGCGATCACGCGGTCGGCCCGCGCCACCACCTGCGCGGGCGACTCTCCACCCGGGCAGCCGTCGCGAAACAGCCGCCAGTCGGGCCGCGCGGCCTTGATCTCGGCGCTGGTGCGGCCTTCGTAGTTGCCATAGTCCCACTCGACCAGATCGGGCTCCGTCTCGGCCACAGCGCCAAAGCCGGCCAGTTCACAGGTGCGCGCCGCACGCTGCAGCGGGCTCGTGAACACCTTGGCGAAAGCGAGGCCGCGCAGCCGCTCGCCAAGACGGCGCGCGTTGCGCTCGCCCAGGGGCGTCAGCGCCAGGTCGGTCAGGCCGGTGTGCTGCCCGCTGAGGCTCCACGCGGTGTCGCCGTGGCGGGCGAGGTAGACAAGGTTCAGGGCGGGTTTCATCGTCGTGCCTCACTGGCGCCCGATGCGCCCTGGCCATTTTCGCAGGGACTGCGCGTCGTGCTACGGTCCCATGCCCACAGCCAGCAAGACAAGCCCATGAAATCGAGCGAAAACGTACCGAGCCAGCGGCAGGCCCGATGGCGGAGACCCGCACGCGGTGCCGCTTGGTGGGCGTGGGCATGCCTGCTTTGCGCCGTTGTGGCGCCAGCGCAGGCCGCCTCCGCTGAAGGGCCCGGCGCGGCCTGTAGCGCGGCACAGACGCAGGCGGCGATGAATGCGTGCGCCTCCGACGATTTCCTCGCCGCTGGCAGCGTGTACGCCGAGCGCTACCAGGCCTTGTCGAAGCGCCTGCCTGCAGCCCAGCGCGACCGGCTGCGCCGCATGCAGTCGGCCTGGCTCAGCTTCCGCACCGCAGCCTGCCGCTTCGAGAGCGGGCCGGCGGCCGGTGGCAGCGTCGAGCAGTACGTGTACTGGCAATGCGCGGCGCGGATGACGCGCGAGCGCAGCATCGAGCTCGACGGCCTGGCACGCTGCCCCGAGGGCGACATCGCTTGCAGCCCGGCCCGGCCCTGACGCAGGCGACGACCTGCCTGCCGTTCAGGGCGCGTATTTCCACGCTCCGTTCTCGATCTTCACCATCACCCGCGCCCGCTGGTCGAGCCCCAGGTGGTCGGCGGCCGACATGTTGAAGATGCCGTGCGCGCCCGGTGCTTCCTTCACCGCTTCGAGCGCGTCGCGCAGCGCGGCGCGAAAGGCCGGCGTGCCGGGTTGGGCTGCTTTCAGCGCGACCGGAATGGCCGCCTGCAACAGCACGCCAGCGTCCCAGGCGTGGGCGCCGAAGGTCGAGACCGAGCCCTTGCCGTAAGCGGCTTCGTACTTCGCCACGTAGTCGAGCGCCGTCTTGCGCACCGGGTGGTTGGCAGGCAGTTGCGCCGCCACCAGCACGCCGCCGGCGGGCAGAAAGGTGTCGTCCACGTCCTTGCCGCCGACGCGCAGGAAGTCGTTGTTGGCCACGCCATGGGTCTGGTAGTACTTGCCGGCGTAGCCGCGCTCCTTCAGCGTTTTCTGCGGCAGCACGGCCGGCGTGCCGGAGCCAGCAACGAGCACCGCGTCGGGCTTGGCGGCAACGAGCTTCAGCACCTGCCCGGTGACGGACGTGTCGGCCCGGTTGTAGCGCTCGTTGGCGACGATGGTGATGCCCTTGATCGCGGCGATCTTGCTGAATTCGTTGTACCAGCCCTCGCCGTAGGCGTCGGCAAAGCCGATGAAGCCGACCGTCTTTACGCCCGCGTTGACCATGTGCTGCACGATCGCGATCGACATCATGATGTCGTTCTGCGGCGTCTTGAAGACCCAGCGCCGCTTCGCGTCCTGCGGCTCGACGATGCGCGCCGAGGCGGCGAGCGAGATCATCGGCACCTGCGCCTCGGCCACCACGTCGATCATCGCCAGCGAGTTCGGCGTCGTCGTCGAGCCGAGGATGATGTCGGCCTTGCTTTCGGTGATGAGCTTTCTCGTGTTGGCGACCGCCGCCGTGGTGTCCGACGCATCGTCGAGCACGATGTAGTTGACCTTCTGCCCGCCGATGCTGGTGGGCATCAGCGCGATGGTGTTCTTCTCCGGAATGCCGAGCGACGCCGCCGGGCCGGTGGCCGAGACGGTGACGCCGACGGTGATGTCGGCCTGGGCAGTGGCGGCAGCCGCGAGCAGGGCTGCGCCGAACAGGAATGACTTTGTGGAAATGAACTTCATCGGGTTGTCTCCGTTGCGGTGGGTGAGCGTGGACCAGGGGCAGTGAGGCGTTCGCTTCCGGCACTGCGGGCGCGCCGCGGCGGGCGCGGCGGGTGCACAGCGCCGAGGCCGCCGAAGAAAAGATCGCAGACCACGGGTGCCATGTCGGCATGGGTCAGCGGGCCGCCCGGCTTGAGCCAGGTGAACATCCAGTTGATCATGCCGAACAGCAGCATCGCGAGCGGCTTGTCCAGCGCCGCCATGCCGGGGCGCACGGCGGCCACGGCAGCGGCGAACGCGGCCACGACGCGGCGCTCGGTGGCAAGCACCGGCGCCTGTTCTTCGGCGTCGAGGAAGCGCACGTCTTCGGTCAGCACCCGGTGCGCGTCCTGCGCGCCGGCATACTCCTCGACGAAGCGCAGGATCAACTGGCGCAGGTGCGGCTCGGGCGCCAGCTGTTGCTGCGCCACCTCGCGTACCAGCGTTTCGAGCCGCGCGACATGCGCCTCAGCGATGGTGGCGACAAGCTGCTGCTTGTCGCGCACGTAGTGGTAGAGCGCCGGCTTCGACACGCCGCACGCCTGCGCGACCTGGTTCATCGACGTGCCCGAATAACCCTGGCGCGCGAACAGCGCCGCCGCCTCGCAAAGGATCTGCTCGCGTTGGCTGTCGTAGGTCGGGGCGCGTCCGCGGGCCATGGTGAATGGTGAATGGTGTGTTCAGCGCTCGTCGAACGAGATCGTGACGCGCTCGGTCAGCGGGTGCGACTGGCACGTGAGGATGAAGCCGGCCGCCAACTCTCGCTTTTCGAGTGCGAAGTTGCGGTCCATCCGCACCTCGCCCTCGATCAGCTTGGCGCGGCAGGTCGAGCACACGCCAGACTTGCACGAGAACGGCACGTCCAGGCCGGCGCGGGCCGCCGCGTCGAGCAGGCTCGCGTCGCCAGCCATGAAGTCGATCTCGCGCCGCTGGCCGTCGCGAACGACAGTGACGCGCGCCTGCGCCGCGTCGCCTGCCAACACTGGGTGCAAGGGCGCGGCGCCGAGTGGCGGCGCGCCGAAGCGTTCGATGTGGATGCGCGCCGACGCCACGCCCGCTTCGAGCAGCGCGGCCTCGGCCTCGTCGTTCATCTCGTAAGGGCCACAGACGAAAACCTCGTCGAGGCCTTTCGGATCGATCAGCGGGCCCAGGAACTCGGCCAGCTTGGCCTTCGAGATGCGGCCTTCGCCAAGCGGCGCATCCTGCTGCTCGCGCGAAAACACGTGGTGCAGCGCCAGTCGCGTGAGGTAGCGATTCTTCAGGTCTTCGATCTCCTCGCGGAACATCGTGCTCGCCTGGCGCCGGTTGCCGTAAATCAGCGTGAAGCGGCTTTGCGGTTCGCGCGCCAGCACCGTCTTCATGATCGACAGGATCGGCGTGATGCCGCTGCCGGCGGCGATGCCCAGGAAGTGGCGCCGCTCGGTCGCCGCGAACGGAACGTGGAAGTGGCCTTGCGGGGGGAAGACCTGCACCGTGTCGCCCGCCTTCAGCGATGCGTTGACCCACTGCGAGAACACGCCGCCCGGCAGCAAGCGCACGCCTACGCGCAACGTGTTGTCGTCGGCGCCGGCGCAGATCGAGTACGAGCGGCGCACGTCTGCGCCGCCCACGGTCGAGCGCAGCGTGAGGTACTGGCCGGGCGTGAAGGCGAAGGTCTCGCGTAGCGGCTCGGGCACGTCGAACCAGACGACGACGGCTTCGTCGGTGTCGGGCTGCACGTCGCGCACGCGCAGGTCGTGAAAGTGCAGGCTCATGTCAGCGCCGCGCGGCCGCCCGAAGGCGCTGACGCGCCCCTTGGGGGCAGCGAACGAAGTGAGCTTGGGGCAGTTTCATCCTAGATCGGCTTGAAGTACTCGAACGGCTCGCGGCACGCCAGGCAGCGCCAGAGCGACTTGCAGGCCGTCGCGCCGAAGGCCGAGAGTTGCTCGGTCTGCGGGCTGGCGCAGCGCGGGCACGCCACGCGGCGCGAGACAAAGCGCAGCGGCGCGCCGTGCGACAGGTCCACGTCACCCGGCGGCGCGATGCCGTACTCGCGCAGCTTGCGGCGGCCGGCGTCGCTCATCCAGGCGGTCGTCCAGGCGGGCGCGCGTTGCAGGCTCACGCGCACCGGGCCGAGGCCAGCAAGGTCGAGCGCATCGATCACGCTTTGCTCGATCACCTCGGTCGCCGGGCAGCCGGAATAGGTCGGCGTCAGCACCACGTCGATGCCGTCTTGACCGGCCTTCACCGCGCGCACGATGCCCAGGTCGGTGAGCGAAAGCGCAGGCACTTCGGGGTCGAGCACGCCGTGCAGCACCGCCCACGCGGCGGCTGTGCGCGCATCGGCATCGAGCGCGGCTTGTTCGATCACCACACCGCGTCCGGAAAGCTGCGTTGCAGATGCTGCATTTCGGCCAGCAGATAGCCCATGTGTTCGCTGTGGCGGCCGACCTTGCCGTGGCTGCGAAACGGCGTCAACGCCGGCACGACGAGCCGCGCTTCGGCAAACACCGGCGCCAGCTCGGCCCACCACGCGCCGTGCAGTTCGCCCCAGTCAGGGCCGAGGCCGGTGGCCGCCGCGTGGGCATCGACGGCGTCACTCTCGAACAGCTCGGTCGTGTACGGCCACAGCGCGGCGCAGGCGTCGCGCAGGCGCCGCGCCGATTCATCCGTACCGTCGCCGAGGCGCACCACCCAGTCGGCCGCGTGCTGCTGGTGGTAGCGCGCTTCCTTCACGGCCTTGCCGGCGATGGCGGCGAGTTCGCTGTCGCTCGACTGCTGCAGCTTGTTCCACAGCAGCTTCAGCCAGGTCGAGGCGACCAGGTTGCGCAACACGGTGAATGCGAAGTCACCCCGCGGCAACTCCGTCAAGGTCGCGTTGCGGTAGTCACGCTCGTCGCGCAGGAAGGCGAGTTGGTCTTCGCTGTGCCCCTGCGCGATGCCGGCATGCGCCAACAGCGCCCGCGCCTGGCCGAGCAGGTCGAGCGCCATGTTGGCGAGCGCTATGTCTTCCTCCAGCACCGGCGCGTGACCGCACCATTCGGCAAGGCGCTGCGAGAGCACGAGGCAACTGTCGGCGAGGCGCAGCACGTACTGCTGCGCGGGGTCGATGGTGAGCGCGATCGAGGCTTGCATGGTCACATGTGATCGACGGCGTCGGGCAGCACATAGAAGGTCGGGTGGCGGTAGACCTTGTCTTCCGCTGGATCGAAGTAGCTCGCCTTCTCGCCCGGGTCGCTGGCTACTATCTGGTCCGAGCGCACCACCCACAGGCTGGTGCCTTCCTGACGCCGCGTGTACACGTCGCGCGCAAGCTGGATCGCCATCTTCGAATCGGTTGCGTGCAGGCTGCCGCAATGCTTGTGGTCGAGCCCGGCCCTGCTGCGGACGAACACTTCCCAAAGGGGCCATTCCGCGCTGGTTGTCATGGCGTTCTCCTTCTGCGGCGCGTTCAGGCCGCAAGCTGCGCGGTGCGTTGCTTGGCCGCATGGGCCATCGCTGCGTCACGCACCCACGCGCCGTCGTCCGCCGCCTTCACACGCGCCGCCAGCCGCTCGCGGTTGCAGGGGCCGTGG
>JANOVJ010000551.1:0-10151 GCA_031417295.1 bacterium
GGCCGCTCGCACTCGTCGACCGCGAGCTGCTCGACGGCGACCTGAGCCAGCGCCGCAGCCTCGGCCTCTACGCCGGCCCGCTGGGCACCGCCAGCGTGGTGCTGCGCGTGCCCAACGTGCAGGAGCGCCAGCGCGGCAGCCTCTCCGGCGCGGTGATCATCGGCCTCGGCGCCTACGACGGCGCGTTGAGCGTGGGCGACCTGACCGACGCGGTGCGTGCCGGCGTGCTGCGCTACCTGCTGCAGGTGATCGACGTGCTGGGCAAGGACGACCGCGAAGTGCCGCTCGCCGCGCTGCTGCTGGGCTACAACTCTTCCGCCAACCTGACCGTGGCCGCCTCGGTCGAGGCGCTGGTGCGCGGCGTGCTCGAAGCCAACGCCAAGTTCAACGAGACGACGCGGCTGAACATTCGCGTCTCGCGGCTGAACCTGATCGAGCTCTACCAGGACACCGCCATCACCGCCGTCTATGCCCTGCGCCAGATGCCCGACAAGCTCGCCAGCGTGGCGCTGCGGATGAGCACGATGCTCGTCTGCCGGCCCGACCTGGAGCAGGGCGAAGGCATGCGCCAGCGCCTGTTCGACGGCGGCGGCCAGAGCTACTGGCCGCGCCTGATGATCACCGACGCCGACCGCGGCGACGACGCACGTTCGCCCGATGCCAGCAACGCACCTTCCGCCGGGGACACCGCGCCTGCGGGCGGCCGCGCCGCCCCCGAACGCCGTGGCCGCACCGGGCTGGCCGAGCGGCTGCGCTTCCTCTACGTCGGCCAGCGCGCGCGCGCCGAATCGGTGGTGCAGCAGCGCCAGCCGGGGCTGATCGAGGCCCTGGTTCGGCAGCAGATCCACAACTCGGCGTGGAACGAAGACATCGGCCGGATGCTGTTCCAGCTGATGGTGCCGCACGACTTCAAGGACGCCGCACGCCAGCTCGAACGCGTGGTGCTGGTGGTCGATGCCGCCACCGCCAACCTGCCGTGGGAGCTGATGCTCGCCGACGCGCCGGGCCGCGGCGACGACAGCCTGCCGATGGCAGTGCGCACGCCGGTCGTGCGCCAGCTCGCATCGACGCGCTTTCGGCGCCAGGTGCGCCAGGGCATGGAGCGCACCGCGCTCGTCGTCGGCAACCCCTCGGTCGAGCACTTCGGCGCGTCGTTTCCCGACCCGCGCAATCCCGACGCCACCCACCCACCAGCGGACCCGCCGGCCCTGCCCGGCGCCGAGGCCGAGGCGGCCAGCGTGGCCGGGGTGCTGGGCGGCCTGAACTACCGCGTGTTGCAGGCCATCGGCGCCGACCAGCGGGCGAGCGAGGTGCTGGCGCTGCTGTACCGCCAGCCCTATCGCATCGTCCACATCTCGGCCCACGGCGTGTTCGACCTGCTGCACCGCGACGGCCGGCGGCGCAGCGGCGTCGTGCTGTCCGACGGGCTGCTGATCACGGCGGCCGAGATCGCGGCGATGGAGGCCGTGCCCGAACTCGTCTACCTGAGCTGCTGCCATCTCGGCCAGGTCGATGCCACCGTGCGCGACGGCAACAAGCTCGCCGCGAGCATTGCCGGCGAACTGATCGAGATCGGCGTGCGCTGCGTCGTCGTCGCGGGCTGGGCGGTTGACGACCAGCAGGCGCAACTCTTCGGCGAAACGTTCTATCGCAGCCTCTTGCAGCACCGCCAGCCCTTCGGCGACGCGGTGTTCCAGGCCCGCCGCGCGTGCTGGGAAAAGCGCAGCGACGACATCACCTGGGGCGCCTTCCAGGCCTATGGCGACCCGGGCTGGCGCGCCGAGCCGCGCGACGCCGGTACGCGCAGCGACGGCGGCGAGGGCCCGTTCGCATCGCCCGAGGAACTGCTCGACGCGCTGGCCAACCTGCGCGCCGATCTGTCGCGCAAGAAGAGCCGCCAGACCGAGCGCGAAACCCGCGCCCAGGCGCTGGCGATCAAGCAACTGATAGCCAAGCGCTGCCCGCCCGAGTGGCAGGCGCTGCCGCCGCTGCAATCGGCGCTGGGCGCCGCCTGGCGCGACCTGGGCCGCTACGAAGACGCGCGCGCCGCGTATCTGAAGGCGATCCAGGCCAACGACCGGACCGGCCGCGTGCCGATCAAGGACATCGAGCAACTGGCCCATGTCGAGGGCCAGCTCGGCGAGCGCAACCACGACGAGGCGCTGGTGCGGCGCGCGCTCGAACGCCTGCAACAGCTCGACGCGCTGGTGTCTTCGGCCGAGGCCCTGCCGACCCCGGCCTCGACGACGCCAACCACGGCACCGACACCGACGCCGAACGCCGAGCGCTGTGCGCTGCGCGGCGGCGCCTGGAAGCGCCTGGCGAGCGTGCATGCGCGGCAGGTGCTCGCGCCCGGCTTCGGCGCCAAGGCACAGCGCAGCGCAGGCGACGAGATGCGAAAGGCGCTGGTCGAAGCCGTCAAGGCCTACAGCCTGGCCGAAGGCGTGCCGGGGCAGTCGCGGTTCGAGCCCTGGCTGGCGCTGAACCGGCTCGCGCTCGATGCGCTGACGCCGTGGGCCAGCGACGCCGAACGCGACGCGGCGCTGGCACTCGACCAGCAATGCGCCAAGGCGGCGAGCGAATCGTTCCGCCGCGACGCGGGCTTCTACAACGCGATCATGCAGCCCGAGGCGCTGCTGGTCGAGTTGCGCCTCGACGGCTCGCTCGGCAGGGCGGGCGACGCCGGCACGGCGCTGCTGGAGAAGGTCGCTTCGGCGTTCCGCGAGGCCTTGTCGAACATCACCTTCAAGCCGAAGGAGCTCGACTCGGTGCTGTCGCAGATGTGCCTGATGTCGCGCTTCCACGATGCGCTGGCGGTTGTCGAGCACGCCGAGGCGCCAAAGCGCGCGGCCGAACATCGGCGCATGGCCGACCGCCTGATCGCCTTGGCCGAACTGCTGCAGCCCGGCAGTGGCCGCCGCGACGACCGGCCGGGCGACGCCGCACCGACCTCTACGCCCCAGCCCGCGCCCCGGCCCACGCGCGCCACGGCCCGGGCGGAGGCGCGGCCGCGCCGCAAGGTCGGCAAGTAGCGCCGGCCACCGGTGCCATCGATCAGAAAATGACGCCGACGTTGAGGCCGACGACGAGGACGTTCGGGTTGGCGCTCGTTCCACCGGGGCGGTAGATGTATTGCAGTGCCGGCCCGAGCGTCAACCACGGCGTCGTGACGAAGCTGTAGAAAAGTTCGAATGGATATTCCGCGTTCTGCACCGCGACCGGCGGGTTCGCGCCCGCGCTGTTTTGCAGCCCCTGGCCATCGGCGACGCGGGGGTTCACCTTCGTCCAGCCGGCGGAGAAGCCGAGCAGGTCTTGCGGCCGGGCGGCGAACGGGCCGGCGCAGAGCAGGCCGGCCGACACGGTCTGGCTGATCGTCGCGGTGTCCGGGTCGGCATGGACGTAGTTCAGGAACAGGCTGATACCGCGCGCGCTGTTGCCGTCGATGGTGGTCAGTTGCTGCTGCAAGCTCGCGTAGTAGCCGTGTTCGCCGTTGCGCTGCAGCGGTGGCAGGCCAGGGCTGTGCACCCGGGGCTGGCCGTTTGCGGCGAGGAAGACATCGGGCTGGGTCGAGTTGTCGTACCAAGCACCGACGCGGTAGGTGCCGGGTAGTTGCGCCGCGCCGAGCTTGGGCGCCCAGGTCAGCTCGACCGGAAACAGCGCGCCGACCGTTCCCGCCGGGCTGCCCAGCGTCAGGCCGTGGTTGTTGTCGAGGTAGCTCGGGTTGATCTGGTAGACGCCGAGCTTCAAGTCCCACTCGGCCGCCAACGCGACCTTGACCCGCCCTGCCCACTGGCTGACCGGCCAGTTGATCCAGGTCGAGACGATGTTGCCCGGCAGCGAGCCGCAGAAGCTCAGGTTCATGAAGTCGCACGACCAGGGAAAGAAGTCGCCGCCCACCCCGAGACGGCCGAACTTCAGGTCGAGTGTGTCGTCGAGGAACGACTGCTGGTACGACAGTTCGGTGAGCCGCGCGATGCTGCCGCGGCCGTAGACCTGCTGCACCTGCATCAGCGTATCGAGCCCGGCCTCGGCGCTCAGGTTGCGGCCGTTGCGGTTGGTCAGGGTGAGCTGCAGCTTGGCCTTGGGCCAGGCCCAGAGCTTGCCGAGATCGAACGTCGCCCCGGCAGCGATCTGGTCGGCGCTGCGCAGCAACTTCTCGGTGCCGCCTTGCAGGTTGTAGGCCGGCTCGGCGAAATAGCTGAGCTGGAAGTCGATGCCGCTTTGGTGGAGGCGGGTGCGCGTACCGTCCCAGTCGCCGAGCAGGCCCTGGTTCGGGCTTGGCGCTTGCGCCGCCGCGTTGGCGCTGAAGCCCAAAGCCACAGCGGTGGCGATTCCAGCCAGCTTGGGGTCGATCGACATGGCGATCCTCCAGCGCGACGGCTTCAGGCCAACGCTTGGCTCAAAGCTTTTTCACCGGCCGCTTCCAGTTCGGCAGCGTCACTTGCCGCGCCCGCGCGACGGTGAGCTGCCCGGCCGGCGCGTTGCCGCTGACGGTCGAGCCGCCGCCGATGGTGGCGCCATCGCCCACCGTCACCGGCGCCACCAGCACGCAGTTCGAGCCGATGTGCGCGTCGGCGCCGATCACGCTGCGGTGCTTGTTGACGCCGTCGTAGTTGGCGGTGATGCTGCCCGCGCCGAGGTTGGCGCGCTCGCCCACGCTGGCGTCGCCCACGTAGCTGAGGTGGTTCGCCTTGGCGCCGCGCGCCAGCGTGCTGTTCTTGATCTCGACGAAGTTGCCCACATGCACATCTTCGGCCAGCACCGCGCCAGGGCGCAAGCGCGCGAACGGCCCGACCACCGAACCGGCACCGACGCTCGCGCCCAGCGCGTCGCCGTCGATGTGGCTGAACGGGTGCACCACCACGCCCGCGCCTATGGTCGCGTTGCGGATCACGCAGTTCGCGCCGATGCGAACCCCGTCGCCGAGGCTGACCTGGCCCTCGAAGACGCAGTTGACGTCGATCTCGACATCGCTGCCGCAGACCAGTTCGCCGCGCACGTCGAAGCGCGCCGGGTCGCCCAGGCGCACCCCGGCCGTCATCAGCGCGTCAGCCTGCGCGCGTTGAACGCGGCGCTCCCGGTCGGCGAGCTGAAGCGGGCTGTTGACGCCCAGCACCTCGGCCTCGTGGCGCGGGTGCGCGGTGACGACCGGCACCCGGTCGGCCACGGCCATCGCGACGATGTCGGTCAGGTAATACTCGCCCTGTGCGTTGTCGTTGCACAGCGCGGCCAGCCAGCGTTTCAGGTCGGCGGTGGGCACAGCCATGATGCCGGTGTAGATCTCGCGGATCGCGCGCTGCGCGACCGTGGCGTCCTTGTCCTCGACGATCGCGTGGACGCGCCCGCCCTCGTGCGCGCTGCGGCCGGCGGCGTCGCCGCGAAGCACCCGGCCGTAGCCGTTGGCGTCTGCCAGTTCCACTGTCAGCAGCGCCAGGTTCGTGCCGTCCGCAGCGGCCAGCAGGGCCCGGACGGTGGCGGCCTCGATCAGCGGCACGTCGCCGTTCAGGATCAGCGTCGTGCCGGCGTCGTGCAGCTGCGGCACGGCCTGCTGCACCGCATGGCCGGTGCCGAGCTGCGGCATCTGGCGCACGAAGCACAGGCCGTTGGCCTCGGCCGCCGACGCCTCCACCGCATCGGCCCCGTGGCCGGTGACGACGACGATGCGGTCGGCCTCCAACGCCGCCGCGGTATTCAGAACATGCTGCAATAGGGTTTGTCCGGCGAGCCGATGCAAGACCTTCGGCAGCGCGGATTTCATGCGGGTGCCCTGGCCCGCGGCCATGATCACGATGTCGAGTGCCATGCTTCTTCCGTCGTTCTTGAAAAGACCGATTATCGGCTTGCTGCTGCTGTGCATGGGCCTGCTTTCCGGCTGCAGCCTGCTGCGTCTGAGCTACCCGCAGGTACCGACGATCGCCTACTGGTGGCTCGACGGCTATGTCGACTTCACCAGCGCCCAGACGCCCCGCGTGCAGGAGCAGCTTGGCGACTGGCTGCGCTGGCACCGCAGCACCCAGTTGCCCGAGTACGCCGTGCTGCTGCAGCAGGCGCGAGCCGAGGTGCTGGTGAACACCACGCCGGCCCAGGTCTGCCGCTGGTTCGACGACGGCGCGGCCCGCCTGACCACGGCCTACGAGCAAGCCCTGCCAGCCGCGGCCGAGACCCTGCTCACGCTGACGCCGGCCCAGTTCGAGCGCTTGCAGCAAAAGTTCGAGAAGAGCAACGTCGAGTTCCGCGACGACTTCATCCAAGCCAACCCCGAGACGCGGATGAAGGAAAACATCAAGCGCTCGGTGGAGCGGGCCGAGATGCTCTACGGCCGGCTCAACGACGCGCAACGCGAGCTCGTCGCCCGCGAGATGGCGGTCTCGCCCTTCGACGCCACCGTGTGGATGGCCGAACGCGAGCAGCGCCAGCGCGACCTGTTGCAACTGCTGCGCCGGCTGCAGGCCGAGCGCGCCAGCAATGCCCAGGCCCAGACGGCACTGCGCGTGTTCGCTGACCAGGCCCAGCGCTCACCGCGCCCCGCCTACCGCGCCTACCAGGAGCGTCTGAAAGCCTACAACTGCGCCTTCGCGGCCGAAGTGCACAACGCCACCACGCCGGCCCAGCGCCAGGCGGCAGCGGCCACGATCAAGGGCTGGGAAACGGACGTTCGCGCGCTGGCGGCGGAGGCGCCACGCTGAGTGCACTCAGCGCGCTCGGCGTGCTGACCGCCAGTGGATGACGACCGCAGCGCTGACCCGGGGCGCGATGCCCAAGCCACCACGGGCCCGACCCAGCGGCCGCTGCGTGCCAGCCCCGCCCCATCGCTTCAGGGCGCCTTCAACGCCGCGGCCAGCGCGTCGGCCAGGATCACCAGGCGGGCCGCGCCCTTGCGCGGGCGGCCGTTCGACTTGAATCCACGAAAGGGCGCCGCCAGCCGCGCCAGTGCGGTTCCCCAGGGCATCGCACGCACCATGGCGGCACGCACCTGCGGGTCGGGGTTGGCGGCGAAGTAGGCGGCCACCAGTTGTGGCAACAGCAACCGCGCCTCGGCCTCGACGATCGGGCCGGCCAGCGATACCGAGTTCAGGAACAGCACCAGATCGAGCGCCTGCACCGCCGGCAGCGGCCCGAGCTCGCCGAAGTCTTCCTCGAAGTCGATGCGCCAGGTCAGGCCGTGCTGGCGCGTCAGGTTCTTGATCTGCGCCGCGCCATGCCAGTGGCCGGCGCGGTGGAACGCACCCAGCTCGGTGGCGAGGCGCGCCATTTCGGCGCGGCCGGTGTCCAGCGGCCAGCGTTCGAGCAGCGTCGCCAGCGTCTCGCCGCAGTGCTCCAGCAAAAGGTGGTCGGCCGCTTGGTGCAGCACCCGCGGCACGGCCACGCCGGCCTGCGCCAGCGCCGTCAGGCGGCGTGCCTCATAGCCGACGCTCGCGGCCGCGTCCGTCAGCAACAAGCTGCGCATCGGCAGCGGTTGCCCGGTGACACGCTTGACCAGCCAGCGCAGAAACAGCGCCTGCCACAAGCTGCGCGGCCGGTCGGCCAGCCGCTTGGCCACGTAGCGCGCGCCGCCGTGTTCGATCACCCTCACGCGCTCGGGGCTCGCGGCCAGCGCCGCTGCGGTGGCAGCAATGAGCTCGGCATCCGCGGGGGCGATGGGCGCAAGCGGGAGCACGTTCGGCATGGGTTCGGGTCGGGGCGGGCGAGGCGGGACGGGGGCAGCGGGCATTATCGGCGGCGGTCTTGTCGAGCCGGCGAGCCGGTGCCAGCCGGCAACGGCGGGTGGAGTGCGGTTTGTAGAATGCGGGTCTTGCGCGGCGCGGGTGCGGCGTGATCCCGGTCAACCATCGAACGCCCGATCAGTGAATCGTCATCATCTTCAGCATCGACATGGCCGGCCCGGCGTGCGCTGGGCCGCGGTGGCTCAGCCGGCTGAGGCCAGGCTTGCGCGGCCCCGGCTGACTCACCTCCAAGGTTCGTTCTGCTGAGCCTGCGCCCACAACAGGTCTGGCGCCGTCGCGCCCAGGGAGCGCCATGCGGCGCGTTCTGAAGGCCCTGACACGCCTGCCCTTGAGCCTGCTCTATGGCGTGGGCTGGCTCATCCATGTGCTTGTGTTCCACATCGCGCGCTGGCGGCGCGACCAGGTGGCCGGCGACATTGCCAGGGCGTTTCCGGAAAAGACGGCGGCCGAGCGGGCGGCGATCGTCAGGGCTTCGTATCGCAACCTCGCCGATGTGGTGATGGAAACCATCTGGGGGTTCGGTGCCAGCGGTGAGGCATTGCGCCGGCGCGTGGTCTTCGAGAATCCGGAAATCGTCCACCTTTGCGCGGCCGAGAAGCGGTCGGTTGTGCTGCTGACGCCGCACTTCTGCAACTGGGAGTGGCTGTTGCTCGCCGGCGGTGCCACGTTCGGGCTCCCGATCGACGCGGTCTACCAGACCTTGCGGCTGCGCTCCGTCGACCAGTACCTGCGTGACGCGCGGGCGCGCTTCGGCGGCAAGCCGTTCCCGCGCGAGGATTTCGTGTTCGAACTCATGAGCCGCGCCGACACCCCGCGCGCCTACGGGCTGATCGCCGACCAGACCCCGCCGCTGGACCAGCGCAAGCACTGGACCCGCATGCTCAACCGCGACACCGCGTTCTTCATCGGCGCGGAGCGGATCACCCGGTTCCTCGATGCGACGGTGCTCTATGTCGCGATGCGCCGGGTGCGCCGCGGCCACTATGTGGTGCGTTTCGAAGTGCTCGCCGAACCCCCCTACGGCCTTCACGCCCGGAGGGACGATTCGCCGATCATGGAAGGCTTCGCACGCCAGCTCGAGCGGGCCGTCATCGAAAGGCCCGCGGAGTGGCTCTGGGTTCAGAAGCGGTGGAAGTATCCGAAGCCCGCCGACGCCTGACCGGCGCATGACCGGCGCGGCCCCGGCGCGCGTCTCATCTCCCCTCACGGGCGAGTGGCATCAAGCCGTGCTAAGTTGAGCGATGGGCATCGCCGCTGCCGGGCTCGCCCTGCAGCGCAAAGTGGCCGCAAACTCGCAAACTCGCGACAGCAAGCAACAGCGCAACGCGCGTAATTTCAGTGTCAGCAAACAACGCCCTCCCCTTGGCCGCCGAACTTGACGCGAACCTGCGCGCGGTCAAGCGCTCGATGCCGGGCATGGCAGCATCCATTGCCGACGACTACCCCTTGCCCCGGCGCGGCGTGCGCTGGCTCGGGCTGGTGTTCTTCATCGTGCTTCACGTCGTCGGCATCGTCGGCACGCCGCTCTACATCTACTACCGCGGCATCACGGCCGCCGAAGTGGCGCTGTTCTTCTTCTTCTGCGCCGCGACGGGCATGTCGATCACCATGGGCTACCACCGCCTGTTCGCGCACCCCACGTACAAGGCCTCACCGGTGGTGCGGTTCGTTTTTCTCTTCTTCGGCGCGGCGACGTTCGAAGAGTCGGCCTTGAAGTGGGCTTCGCAGCACCGCCAACACCACCGCTTCACCGATACCGCGCACGACCCCTACGGTGTCAACAAGGGGTTCTGGCATGCCCACATCGGCTGGATCCTGTTCTGGCGCCACACCACCAACTACGACAACGTGAAGGACTTGAAGCGGTCGCGCCTGCTGTCGCATCAGCACGACCACCATGCCTGGTGGTCGGTCGGTGCCGGGGTGGTGCTACCGATGGGGCTGGCGTGGTGGATCGGCCATCCGCTGGGCGGGTTCATCATGCTGGTCTGCCTGCGCATCGTGGTCGTTCTGCACTCCACGTTCTTCGTGAACTCCTTCGCCCACACCTTTGGCACGAGGCCATTCGACCCGACGCAGTCGGCGCGTGACAACTGGATCGGCGCGATCCTGACCAACGGCGAAGGCTTTCACAATTTCCACCACCGCTTCCCGCTCGACTACCGCAACGGGGTCCGCTGGTTTGACTGGGACCCTTCGAAGTGGATCATCTTCAGCTTGTCGAAGCTCGGCCTGGCCCGGGACCTCAGGCGAACCTCGGCGCGACAAATCGCCGAAGCGGCGCAGCACTGAACCCGGTTCAGCGCGCTTCAGCGCGATGGGCGCCGAAGCCTATTTCGGCAACCCCACGGTGACCCGGCGCGGGCTCACCGCGTTGAACGGAAAGTCTTTCAGCGCCGCGGCGAACAGCGCCTCGCGGGTGATCTG
>JANOVJ010000552.1:0-2142 GCA_031417295.1 bacterium
TGCAAGCGCTGGATGCGGCTCACCTGGCGCGGCGCGACGTGATGCAGCTCTCGGGTGGCGAGAGGCAACGCATCGCATTGGCGCAGTGCGCGGTGCAGGGTGCGCCGCTGATGCTGCTCGACGAGCCGGTCGCGTTCCAGGACCCAGCCCACCAGCGGCAAGTGGCGCGCTGGCTGGCCACCTTGAGCGAGCGCTGCCTCGTCTTCAGCGCGCATGACGTGAACTGGATCGCCAGCGTGGCGACGCATGTGCTCGCGCTGCACGGCGACGGCCACTGGCAGGCCGGGCCGGTGGCGCAACTGCTCAGCGCCGAGCGGCTGGAGGCGGTTTACGGTTGCCGCTGGCGGCAGGCGGACGGGGCCTGGCTGATGGTCGATTGACGCCGCCGACGCAGCAGGTCGGTCAACGCGCCTTGTCGATCGCCTCGCACAGCAACTGCGCCCCGTCGACGAAGCGCGGCCCCATCCGGCCGAGCAGGTCGGGCGGCAGCAGTGCATAGCGTTGGTGCTTGACCGCATCGACGTTCTTCAGCTCGGCCCAGCGGCCTTGAGGCAACGTCTGGGCATCGACGCGCGCGCTGGCGATCACTTGCGGGTCGGCCTGTGCCGCCGCCTCCCAGCTCACCGTGGGCGTCAGGCCGGGCAGGGCCGCGAACACGTTGACGCCACCGCAGGCTGCGATGGCCTGGGCGATCAGGTGTTCGCCGTTGATCGTCATCAGCGGCTGGTACCAGAGCTGGTAGAACACGCGCACCGGCGGCCGTGTGCTGTAGCGCGCGTAGAGCGCGTTCCAGCGTTGGGTCACGGCGGCCCCGGCGGCCGTCGCCGTCGCCGAGGTGCCGAGCAGCGTGCCGAGCCGGCCCAGCGTCGAGACGATCTGATCGACCCGGCGAATCTCACTTTCATAGACCGGTAGGCCGAGTGCCCGCAGTTGCGCCCGTTGCCGTTCGCCGAGGCCGGACTGCCAGACCAGCACCAGGTCGGGCTTGAGTTGCGCGATGCGCTCCAGGTTGAGCGCGAACGCATCACCCACCACCGGCACCGCGCGCGCAGCGGGCGGGAAATCGCTGTAGCGGAGCACGCCGACCAGCCTGTCGCCAGCGCCGGCCGCGAACACAAGCTCGGTCAAGTGAGGCGCCAGGGCAATTACGCGCCGGGCCGGTTGCGCCAGCTTGAGCACGTGCCCGCTGTCGTCCTGGGCTTCGACGGGCTGCGCGCGGGCGTGGGCTGCCGCGCCAAGCGCAGCGAGCGCGACTGCAACGCGCAGCGAGGGCGCGAGCCACCGGGCGCGGCTTCGCCCGTTCATTCCGGCGCGGTCTTCGGCGCAAAGTCGCACAGCGCCGCGACCTGGCATTGCGGGCACAGGGGTTTGCGTGCCTGGCACACATAGCGGCCGTGCAGGATCAGCCAGTGGTGCGCGTCCGCCAGGTAAGCGGCGGGCACGCGTTCGAGCAGCGCGAGCTCGACTTGCAGCGGGTCCTTGCCCGGCGCCAGCCCAGTGCGGTTGGCGACGCGGAAGATGTGGGTGTCCACGGCCATGGTGGGCTCGCCGAAGGCCACGTTGAGCACCACGTTGGCCGTCTTGCGGCCCACGCCAGGGAGGGCCTGCAGCGCCTCTCGCGTGCG
Organism: bacterium; assembly: GCA_031417295.1. Classification (GTDB taxonomy): domain Bacteria; phylum Pseudomonadota; class Gammaproteobacteria; order Burkholderiales; family Burkholderiaceae_C; genus CAIKUF01. The sequence continues at coordinate 1,626 of JANOVJ010000552.1, forward strand.
CGGCACCCGGCCGCCGTGGCGCTCTACGAGGAGGCGACAGGTCTCGATCAGGTGCCGCGCCTTGGTCCGGAACAGGCCGATGGTCTTGATGTGCGCGATCAGCCCGGCCTCGCCGAGCGCCAGCACTTTCTGCGGCGTGTTGGCAACGCTGAACAAGCGCCGCGTCGCCTTGTTGACACCGACATCGGTGGCCTGCGCCGAGAGCAGCACCGCGGCGAGCAGCTCGAACACGTTGGTGTATTCGAGCTCGGTCTCGGGGTGCGGATTGGCGGCCTTCAGCGTGGCGAAGAAGGGTTCGATGTCGCGGCGCTTCATACGGGAAGGTTCTCGGCCTGGCCCACGGTCAGGGTTGCTCGCGTTGCCGCCGCGCGCGCGCCAGAGCGGCCTCGACGATGGCGCGCTTGCTGTCCAGCAACGCCGGGTCGGTGATCGCCGACGCCGTTTGAAGATCGTCGAGCTTGGCCTGCGCCTGGGCAGCGAGGCGCTCGTCGTTCTCGATCTTGTCGCGGCGGGTGCG
>JANOVJ010000553.1:0-5286 GCA_031417295.1 bacterium
GCCGGGTTGGGGGCCGGGCTTCGGCCCGGGCTGGGGCGGCGCCGGCTTCGGCGGCTTCCACGGCTTTTATGGCGGCATGTGGGCGAGCAGCATGAACATTCCGCCGTCGATCAGCATCGACGAGAACGTGGGAGCCGACACGCGCCTGTTCGAGGCCAAGGACTTCGCGGTCGTCTGGTCGGCCTCGACCATCACCACCACCGGCTACACCAGCACCGGCAACCTGATCCAGGGGTTCGCCACCCTGATCGTCGGCGCGCTGGCGAAGGACGGCTTCATCTGACCGTCGCTCACGCCGACGCGGGCGCGACCAATCTCGACGGTTCGCGCATCAGCACAAACTCTTCGGCCGCCGTCGGGTGGACGGCGATGGTGCGGTCGAACTGCGCTTTGGTCGCGCCGCAGGTCAGCGCCACCGCCAGGCTCTGCACGATCTCCGGCGCGTCGGCGCCGAGCATGTGCACTGCCAGCACGCGGTCGGTCGCGGCATCGACCAGCAGCTTCATGTAGCTGCGCTCGTGGCCGCCGAAGAAGCTCTGGCGCATCGGCCGGAAGTCGGCCTCGAAGATCTTCAGTGAGTGGCCGGCCGCCAGCGCCTCGGCTTCGTTCGGGCCGAGGGTGGCGATCGGCGGCAACAGGAACACGGCGCTGGCGACGAGGCTCAGATCGACTTCGCGCGGTGCGGCGCCGAACAGCGAATCGGCCAGCGCGCGGCCTTCGGCAATGGCCACCGGCGTCAGGTTCTTGTGGTTCGTCACATCGCCGATCGCGTACACCCCGGCCACGGGCGTGTGGCGGCGCGCGTCCACCGGCACCGCGCCATGCGCATCCAGCGTGAGGCCCAGCGTTTCCAGCCCGAGGCCTTGCGTGTTCGGGCGCCGGCCGGTGGCGTTGAGCACGAACGGGAAATCGCGCCGGCTGCCATCGGCAAACTCGTGCACCAGGCCGGCGCCGTCACGTTGCAAGCGCTGCGGCGCTTCGCCCGGGTGCAGTGCGATGCCGGCGGCCTGCAGCGCACGCGCGGCGCGGGTGCGCAGGTCTTCGTCGAAGCCGCGCAGCGGCAGCCGGTCGCGGTAGAACTGGCTGACCTTCACGCCGAGCCGGGCCAGGATGCTCGCGAACTCGACCGCGATGTAGCCGCCGCCGATCACCGCCGCGTGCTCGGGCAGGGTGGTCAGGTCGAGCAGGTCGTCTGACGTGGCGCCGTGCTCGATGCCGGGCAGGCTGTCGCGCACCGGCGCCGCGCCGGTAGCGATCAACAGGTGTTCGGCGGTGATCGTGCGCGCGCCGACCGTCACGGTGTGCGGCCCGGCGACGCGGGCCCAGCCTTCGATCAACTCGACCTTGCCGCTGGCCAGCATCTGCCGGTACACGCCTTCGAGGCGTTCGGTTTCGGCCGCCTTCGACGCGGCCCATTGCGCCATGTCGAACCGCGTCTCGCCGACAACCCAGCCGTAGCCGGCGGCCTCTCGGAAAGCATCGCCGTACTGCGCCGCGTACATCATCAGCTTCTTCGGCACGCAGCCGCGGATGACGCAGGTGCCGCCAACGCGGCTGCCTTCGACGATGCCGACCCGCGCGCCATGCAGCGAGGCGCGGCGCGAGGCCGCCACGCCACCGGAGCCGGCGCCGAGGACGAGCAGATCAAAGTCGAAAGGCATGAAGGTTTCTCCGCCGCCGGACATCGGCGTTGCTGGGCCGACCGAAAGCGGCCGTGCCGCACTGTCGCACAGGCGCGCGACTCCTGCCCGAGGGCGCGGCCTGTCTACACTTACCCGATGTCGCCCCATCCGGCCCCTGCCGCCATCGCCAACGCGTCTTCCGCTGCGAAGCGCCTGGCCGAACTGCGCGCACAGTTGAACCACCACGCCCAGCGCTACTACGTGCAGGACGACCCGGAGATTCCCGACGCCGAGTACGACCGCCTGTTCCAGGAACTGCAAGCGCTCGAAGCCGCCTGGCCCGCGCTGCTGAGCACCGATTCGCCAACCCAGCGCGTGATCGGCCACGTGCTCGACGGCTTCGCGCCGGTGCGCCACCAGGTGCCGATGCTGTCCATCCGCACCGAGACCGACACCACGGCCGGCGGCGCGCTGGCGTTCGATGCCCGGGTGCGGCGCGAACTCGAACTGACCGACGATGCACCGGCTATCGAATACACCGCCGAGCTGAAGTTCGACGGCCTGGCGATCAACCTGCGTTACGAGCGGGGCGTGCTGGTGCAGGCGGCGACGCGCGGCGACGGTGAAACCGGCGAGGACGTGACGCAGAACATCCGTACCGTGCGCGGCCGCCCCGGCGCGGGCGGGCAGATTCCGCTGGGCCTGGCCGGCAGCGAGGCCGAGGTGATCGAAGTCCGCGGCGAGATCTATTTGCGGCGTGACGATTTCGACGCACTGAACGAACGCCAGCGTGCGCTCGGCGAGAAGACGTTTGTCAACCCGCGCAACGCCGCCGCCGGCGCGGTGCGCCAGCTCGATCCGGCCATCGCTGCGAAGCGCCCGCTGAGCTTCTTCGCCTACGGCCTGGGCGAAGTGCGCGGCTGGGCGCGGCCCGGCACGCACGGTGCCATGCTCGATGCGCTGCAGGCGATGGGCCTGCCGGTCTGTGCCGACCGAGCCGTCGTGCAAGGGCCGCAAGGGCTGGTCGATTTCCATGTCGCGATGGGCGAGAAGCGCGACGCGCTGCCGTTCGACATCGACGGCGTGGTCTACAAGGTCAACGCGCTCGCGCTGCAGCAACGGCTCGGTTTCGTCTCGCGCGAGCCGCGCTGGGCGGTGGCGCACAAGTACCCGGCGCAGGAGCAACTGACCGTGCTGCAGGGCATCGAGATCCAGGTCGGCCGCACCGGAAAACTCACGCCGGTGGCCAAGCTCGCGCCGGTGTTCGTCGGCGGCACGACGGTGAGCAACGCGACGCTGCACAACCTGTTCGAGTTGCGGCGCAAGCGGGTGCGCATCGGCGACACGGTGATCGTGCGCCGGGCCGGCGACGTGATCCCCGAAGTGGTCGGGCGCATCGACGCTGCGCGCGCGGCCTACGTGCCGAACTTCCGGATGCCGCGCCACTGCCCGGTCTGCGGCAGCGGCGTGCTGCGCGAGAAGGGCGCGGTCGATCACCGCTGCTCGGGCGGCCTTTATTGCGCAGCGCAGCGCAAGCAGGCGATCCTGCACTTCGCGGGCAGGCGGGCGATGGACATCGAAGGGCTGGGCGACAAGCTGGTCGAGCAACTGGTCGATGGCGGCGTCGTGCGCACGCTGCCGGAGCTGTACAAGCTCGGCGTGGCGGGTCTCGCGGCCCTCGACCGGATGGCCGACAAGAGCGCGCAGAACCTCGTCGCCGGGCTGGAGAAGAGCAAGCACACGACGCTGGCGCGCTTTCTGTACGCGCTTGGCATCCGCCACGTTGGCGAAACGACGGCGAAAGATTTGGCGAAGCACTTCGGCGCCCTGGACCGCGTGCTCGATGCCAGCGTCGAGCAACTGCTCGAAGTCGACGACGTCGGCCCGGCAGTCGCCCAAAGCGTGCGTCACTTCTTCGACCAGGGGCACAACCGCGAAGTGGTCGAGCAATTGCGCGCTTGCGGCGTGGTGTGGGACGAGACCGACGGTGGCGCCGACACCCGGCCCAAGCCGCTCGCGGGCAAGACCCTGGTGCTCACCGGCACCCTGCCCGCGCTGACGCGCGACGACGCCAAGGCGATGATCGAGGCAGCCGGCGGCAAGGTGACTGGTTCGGTGTCGAAGAAGACCGACTATGTCGTGGCTGGTGAAGAGGCCGGAAGCAAGCTCGACAAGGCACGCGAACTCGGCGTCAGCGTGATCGGTGAAGACGAATTGCGCGCGTTGGTGGCGGCGGCCGGGTAGGGATTCGATGCCAGGCTTCGTTCGCGGACGTATGACCCGACGCCGGCTCGCGCAACGCGTGCTGCAACTGGGCATCCGGCTTGCCGCCCTGGTGCCGTTCGGGCCGCAGGCGCTGGCCGCCTCCGATGCAGCGCCACCCGCGGGCGGCGACGGCGGGCTCAAGCGGCTGTGGGCGGCGCTAGAGAAGCGCTTGCAACAGCCACGCAACGCGCTGCCGCTCCCTTGGCGCGAAGCGTTCCTCCCGCCCGCCACGGCGCGCCTGGTCTGGCACGCGCGAAGCCTGACGGCGCGGACCGGCGGCGCGTCGTTTCGGGTCGCGATCGACCCGCTGACACAGTGGTACTTCGTCGCCGAGGTGCCTGCCGACGGCGTGCAGCCGCGCTACTTCGGCCCGATCGCCGAGGCCGAACCGGGCGTGTTTGTCGAAGCCATCGCCAGCGTGGCGGCGTCGGCCCGTGCGCCGAAAAAAAAGCGCGTCCAGCCGTGACCGCTGCCATGGCGGCAGGCGCCGCGGTCGGGCATCATGAGGTTCGTCCATTGAGTCTATTGAAAGAGTTCTGCCCATGGCCGTTCGCGAAATCCTGAAGATGGGCGATGCCCGACTGCTGCGTGTGGCGCCGCCGGTGTTGCGCTTCGACACGCCGGAGCTGCACGCGCTAGTCGGCGATCTGTTCGACACCATGGAGGCCGCCAACGGCGCCGGCCTGGCCGCGCCGCAGATCGGGGTCGATCTGCAGGTGGTGATCTTCGGCTTCACCCGCAACGAGCGCTACCCCGAGGCGCCGGCCGTGCCGCGCACGGTGCTGATCAACCCGACCATCGAGGCGCTCGCGGACGAGGAAGAGTCGGGCTGGGAGGGTTGCTTGTCGGTGCCTGGCCTGCGCGGCGTCGTGCCGCGCTGGACGCGCATCCGCTACCGCGGCTTCGACCCGCTCGGCCAGACTGTCGATCGCGAAGCCGAGGGCTTTCATGCGCGGGTGGTACAGCACGAGTGCGACCACCTGATCGGCCGCCTGTACCCGACGCGGATGCGCGATTTGACGCAGTTCGGCTACACGAGCGTGTTGTTTCCCGAGATGGCCGACCCCGGCGACGACTGACGGATCGCCGCCAGTCGCCCCGACGACGTGCAGCCGGCCGATGGAAAGAACTTGTTTGCCCGGTCAGCCGGAGCACCGCCTGAGGCGTTAGAGGCGCACCTCGGTTGAATCGAGGCCCTGCAGCGGCGGCCCGCCGCTATGCAGCCAAAGTTCACCGCCCCTCTTCGCAAGGAGCCGCCCGTGGCATTCGTCTCGCACCTGCTGTCCCGCCTGCTGGCGCTGTTCTTCATGCTCACGCTGTGCCAGGCCGCCCTGGCCGACCCCCCGGGCCGCGTCGGGCGGCTGGCCGACGTGCAGGGCCAGGTCTGGCTCTACGACGC
>JANOVJ010000554.1:0-2559 GCA_031417295.1 bacterium
AGGCTCACCGGTGTTAAGCGGCGAGAGCGTACGTTTGATCGTTCGCAGTTACTTTGTTTCCAGTGGATTAACGAGCGAACTGGTGCTCGGCATGCCCTGTTCCAACTCCGCACCCGCGTCGAAGCCAGGTCGGCCCCTGGAGAACGTAGTTTAGGCCATGCCGAGCCATTGCAATAGTTCTTCCGGGCGCTCGATCACGGCGTCGGCTTTCCAGGCCGCGATCGGCTCGCCCTGGCCGAGGTAGCCCCAGGCCACGGCCACAGTGCCCATGCCGGCAGCGCGGCCGGCCTGAACGTCGCGCAGGTCGTCGCCAACATAGACGCAGGCTTGCGGCGCGACGCCCAGGCGCTTCGCGGCTTCGAGCAGCGGCGCCGGGTGCGGCTTGGCGTAGGGCGTGGTGTCGCCGCTGATCAGCACCGCCGCGCGCCCCGCCAGCCCGAGGCCGCGCACCACCGGCTCGGCATAGCGCGCGGCCTTGTTGGTGACGATGCCCCAGCGCAACGGGTGCGCATCGAGAGCCGCCAGCACCGGCAACATCTCGGCGAACACGTGGCTTTCGCGCGTCAGGCGCGCTTCGTAGCGGGCCAGGAACTCGTCGCGCAGTGCGCCGTAGTCGGGGCTGTCGGATGCCACCTGCAGTGCAATGCCGACCATGCCGCGCGCCCCGCTGCCGACCATCGGGCGAAAGCGCTCCATCGGCAGGGGCGGCAGGCCGCGATCGACACGCATGTCGTTGCCGGCGCCGGCCAGGTCGGGCGCGCTGTCGATGAGCGTGCCGTCCAGGTCGAACAGCACCGCGCTCGGCACGCCGCCCAGCCACCGCGTCATGCCGGGCGGCGGCACGCGAACAGGTAGTTGACGCTGGTGTTGGCCGACAACCAGTAGCGCCGTGTGATCGGGTTGTATTCCATGCCGCGCGTGCCTTGCAGTTCGAGCCCGGCGTCGCGGCACCACTGCGCCAGCTCGCTCGGCTTGATGAAGCGGGCGTATTCGTGGGTGCCCTTGGGCAGAAGCTTCAGCACGTGCTCGGCGCCGATGATGGCGAACAGGAACGACTTCGGGTTACGGTTCAGGGTCGAGAAGAACACCCAGCCACCGGGTTTCACCAGTTCGGCACAGGCGCGCACGATAGCCGACGGGTCGGGCACGTGTTCGAGCATTTCCATGCAGGTCACGGTATCAAAGTGGGCTGGCAACTCCAGCGCCAGCGCCTCGGCAGCCACCTCGCGGTACTCGACCGCGGGCGTGCCGGCTTCCAGGGCATGCAATTGCGCCACCTTCAGTGGCTTGGCGGCGAGATCGATGCCCAGCACGTCGGCGCCCCGGCGCGCCATGGCGTCGGTGAGGATGCCGCCGCCGCAGCCCACGTCAAGTACGCGCTGGCCCTTCAACCGGACCAGGCCATCGATCCATTCGAGCCGCAACGGGTTGATCTGGTGCAACGGCCGGAATTCGCTTTCAGGGTCCCACCAGCGATGGGCGAGGTCGCTGAACTTGGCGAGTTCCTGGGGGTCGGCATTGATCATGTTTCGATGGTAGCGACAATCTCTGCGGGCAATAAAAAACCCCGCCGAAGCGGGGTTTCAAGGGACAGGCGTCAGCCCATCACTTCTTCATGCGCGTGCCAACCATTTCGATCTCGACGCGGCGATTCTTGGCCCGGCCTTCAGCAGTCTTGTTGCTGGCGATCGGATCCTTCAGGCCCTTGCCTTCGGTGTAGACGCGGTTCTTCTCGACACCCTTGGTCACCAGATAGGCCTTGACGGCATCGGCGCGGCGCACCGACAGTTTCTGGTTGTACTCCGGCGTGCCCACGCTATCGGTATGACCGACGGCGATGATCACTTCGAGGTTCATCCCGGCCATCTTGCTGACGAGGTCGTCAAGCTTGGCTTTGCCTTCGGGCTTGAGGTCAGACTTGTCGAAGTCGAAGAACGCATCAGCGGCGAAAGTGACTTTCTCGCTCACCGGAGCTGCAGGTGCCGCAGCGGCGGGTGGCACGACAACCGGCGCAGGCGCAGGCGCTGGCACGACAGCAGGCGCGGGTGCGGGGGCTGGTGCCGGACTTGGCGCGGGCGCCGGAGCAGGCGCAGGCGGTGCCGGCGGCTTGATCGCGCCATCGCAATTGGCGGCGGCGGTGGCCGGCGTCCAGTTGGCATCACGCCAGCAAAGCTCGTTGGTACCGTTCTTCCAAACCGTACCGTCCGTGGAACGCCAGTTGTCAACGGTACCGGCCTGGGCAAAAGCCATGATCGGCGCCATGGCGGCCGACGCGAAGAGCACGGCCACCTTATTCAGTTTCTTCATGATTCTCCTCTCGAGGAAAGCCGCAGATATCTGCGAAATGTTCAAATCGATAGCAAAAAAAGCCGGCAAACACCCGGTTTGGCAAGCGTTTACCACCGATGCCTGATTGTGCCATAGGCCCTTCAGCAGGCTGGATTTTCGGCCACAGGACACGCTCCAGGCACGCAGGTGTTGCATTGTCGCTACACACCATGGCCGCATAGAATCCGGCGATGCTGCCCCTCCGGTCAGTCCTTCGCCCCTCCTAACTGT
>JANOVJ010000555.1:0-16150 GCA_031417295.1 bacterium
GCCGCCACCTGCGCGTACTCTTCCCACAGGTTCTGTTCTTCCTCCGCCACTTGGAGGTACGCGTAGTAGCGGCACAGCGGCAACAAGCTTTCGGCCAACAGCGTACGGCAACGCCCACTGTCGTGGTGCCAGTTGTCGCCGTCGCTGGCTTGCGCGCCGTAGATGTTCCACTCGCTGCGCGGGTAGCGCGCACGGGCGATCTCGGCCATCAGCTCAAGCGCGCTCGACACCACCGTGCCGCCGGTTTCGGTGGCGTGGAAGAAGTTCTGCTCGTCCACTTCCTGCGCCTGCGTGTGGTGGCGGATGAAGACGATGTCGATCTTTTCGTAGTGCCGCGTCAGGAACAGGTAGAGCAGGATGAAGAAGCGCTTGGCCAGGTCCTTGCGCGATTCGTCCATCGAGCCCGACACGTCCATCAGGCAGAACATCACGGCCTTGGCCGTAGGCACCGGCACGCGCACGCGACTGCGAAAGCGCAGGTCGATCGGGTCGAGATACGGGATGCGCGCGACGCGCGCGCGCAGCAAGGCGATGCGTTCTTCCAGCGGCGCGATCTCGCGCAGGTGCGGGTTCGGCTCGGGCAAGCGGCGCAGCTCGGCCAGGTGTTCTTCAAGCCGGCGCAGCTCGCGCCGCGAATTCGAGCCGACCGCTATGCGCCGGCCGATGGCCCCGCGCATCGAGCGCAGCACGTGCAGGTTGCTCGGGTTGCCGTCGCTGGTGAAGCCGGCGCGGTGGGTCTTGTACTCGGGCACCTCGGCGAGCTGGGTCCGCTCCAGGTTCGGCAGCGCCAGGTCGTCGAAGAAGACCTGCATGAATTCTTCTCGACTCAGGTGGAAGACGAAGTCGTCCTCGCCCTCGCCCGAGTCGCTTGCCTGGCCCTTGCCCGAGCCGCCCGAACCGCCGCCCTTGGGGCGGGCGATGCGGTCGCCACGAACGAAATCCTCGTTGCCCGGGTGCACCATCTCGCGCTGGCCGCCGCTGCCGTGGCCGAACACCGGCTCGGCAATGTCGCGCTTGGGAATGCGGATGTCCTCGCCCTTCTCCATGTCGCGGATGCCGCGGCCATCGACGGCGCGCTTCACCGCCTCGCGGATCTGCTCCTTGTGGCGGCGAAGGAATCGCTCGCGGTTGCCGATGGACTTGTTCTTGCCCGCCAGCCTGCGATCGATGATGGATTGAAGCGCCATCAGCTGCTCTTGCGAACGCGCAGGTACCACTCACAGAGCAAACGAACCTGCTTCGACGTGTAGCCCTTGTCGACCATGCGGGTCACGAAGTCCTCGTGCTTGCGCGCCTCGTCGGCGCTGGCCTTGGCGTTGAAGCTGATCACCGGCAGCAGCTCTTCGGTGTTGGAGAACATCTTCTTCTCGATCACCGTGCGCAGCTTTTCGTAGCTCGTCCAGGCCGGGTTGTTGCCGGCGTTGTTGGCCCTTGCGCGCAACACGAAGTTGACGATCTCGTTGCGGAAGTCTTTCGGGTTGGCGATGCCGGCCGGCTTCTCGATCTTCTCCAGTTCGGCGTTCAGCGAGCCACGGTCGAACACTTCGCCGGTGTCGGTGTCGCGGTACTCGTGGTCCTGGATCCAGTAGTCGGCGTAGGTGACGTAGCGGTCGAAGATGTTCTGCCCGTACTCGCTGTAGCTCTCCAGGTAGGCGGTCTGGATTTCCTTGCCGATGAACTCGGCATACTTGACCGCCAGGTGCTCCTTGATGAACGCGAGGTACTTCTGCTCGGTCTCGGCCGGGAACTGTTCGCGCTCGATCTGCTGCTCCAGCACGTACATCAGGTGCACCGGATTCGCCGCAACCTCGGTGCTGTCGAAGTTGAACACCTTCGAGAGAATCTTGAATGCAAAGCGGGTCGAGATGCCGCTCATGCCTTCGTCCACACCCGCGTAGTCGCGGTACTCGGCGTAGCTCTTGGCGCGCGGGTCGGTGTCTTTCAGGTTCTCGCCGTCGTAGACCAGCATCTTCGAGTACAGCGACGAGTTCTCGGGCTCCTTCAGCCGCGTCAGCACGGCGAGCTGGCTCATCATCTTCAGCGTGCCCGGCGCGCAGGTCGCGTTGTGCAGCGACGAATGGCGCAGCAGCTTCTCGTAGATCTTCACTTCCTCGCTGACACGCAGGCAGTACGGCACCTTGACGATGTAGATGCGGTCGAGGAAGGCCTCGTTGTTCTTGTTGTTGCGAAACGCCTTCCACTCGCTCTCGTTGCTGTGCGCGAGCACGATACCGTCGAACGGGATCGCGCCGAAGCCCTCGGTGCCCTTGAAGTTGCCTTCCTGCGTCGCGGTAAGCAACGGGTGCAGCACCTTGATCGGCGCCTTGAACATTTCGACGAATTCGAGCAGGCCCTGGTTCGCCAGGCACAGCCCCCCGGAATAGCTGTACGCGTCGGGGTCGTCCTGCGAGTAGGTTTCGAGCTTGCGGATATCGACCTTGCCGACCAGCGCCGAGATGTCCTGGTTGTTCTCGTCGCCCGGCTCGGTCTTCGAGATGCCGATCTGCTTCAGGATCGACGGGTGGCGTTTCACGACCTTGAACTTGCGGATGTCGCCGCCGAATTCTTCAAGCCGCTTCACCGCCCACGGCGAAAGCACGCGGTTCAGGTAGCGCTGCGGGATGCCGTATTCCTTTTCGAGAATCGCCCCGTCCTCGGCCGCGTCGAACAGGCCGAGTGGCGACTCGTTCACCGGCGAGCCCTTGATGGCGTAGAACGGTACGTCCTGCATCAGCAGCTTCAAGCGCTCGGCGATCGAGCTCTTGCCACCGCCCACCGGGCCGAGCAAATACAGGATCTGCTTCTTCTCTTCCAGCCCCTGCGCCGCGTGGCGGAAGAAGCTCACCACCTGCTCGATGGCGTCTTCCATGCCGTAGAACTCGGCGAAGGCTGGGTAGCGCTTGATGACCTTGTTGGCGAACAGGCGCGACAGGCGCTGGTCGTTGCGGGTGTCGATCGTCTGCGGTTCGCCGATGGCCTTGAGCATGCGCTCTGACGCCGTGGCATACGCGATCGGGTTGCGCTTGCACTCGGCGAGGTAGTCCTCGAGCGAGAGCTCTTCTTCGCGGGTGCGCTCGTAGCGCGCCGTGAAGCTGCTGATGATGTCCATGCTGACCTCCGGGGTGTCGGGGAGGCGGCAGCAAGGGAGGATGCCCTTGCCGACCGTCTGGGAAGTTCTGGTGAAGTCCGATCCTCTTGAGGCCGGGCTCCATCAGAGCTTTCCTTGCAATCAGCGCTACCGTGTCATGCAGCTTCGTTCAATGTCGCTTCGCGCAGGCCTCGAAAAGGGGTTCGATCGCCACCTTGTTCGTTCGACATGCCCCAAGCTCCTTAGCAAAGAGCATGCCTGCTTGGGCCTGCGCTGTCATCACCTCTGTCGGTGGTCGATTGCGCAGGCACCGTGAAGTTCCACACGACGCTACCAGAACGCAGCGTGCGGGGTGCGCGGTTGACAGGGATGGCAGACCCTCGAGCCGGGGCAATGGGCCGCGGCCGAGATGCGATCATCAACGCATGAATCGCAACCTCTTGCTGCTCGCCTTGTGCCAGGGGCTGTTTCTCACCAACAACGTGGTCTTCATCGCCATCAACGGCCTGGTGGGCTTGTCGCTCGCGCCGCAGGGTTGGCTCGCGACGCTGCCCGTGACGGGCTATGTGCTGGGCGGCGCGCTGTCGACCCTGCCGGTGGCGCGGATGCAGTTGCGCCTCGGCCGCAAGCGCTCGTTTCAGATCGGCCTCGTCGTGGCTGCGCTCTCGGCCCTGCTGTGCGCCTACGCCGCGGCGAGCCAGAATTTCTGGCTGCTCGTGGCCGCCACGCTGAGCGCCGGGTTCTATGCCGCCAATGCGTCGCTGTACCGCTTTGCCGGGCCGGAGCTGGTGGCGCTGTCGTTTCGTGAGCGGGCGATCTCGCTCGTGCTCGCTGGCGGCATCGTCGGCGCGGTGGTCGGGCCCAACCTCGCCAGCGCGACCCGCGATTTTCTGCCGGTCCCCTTTGCCGGGGCATATCTGTCGCTGGTGGCGGTGGCGTTGTTGTCGCTGCTGGCGCTGTCGTTCATCCGCTTTCCGGCGCATGTGGCGCCGCATGCCGGTGCCAGCACGGGGCGCCCGCTCTCGCAGATCGCGCGGCAGCCGGTGTTCATCGTCGCGGTGGCGGCGTCGGCGCTCGGCTACGGCGTGATGAACCTGCTGATGGCCGCGACGCCGATCGCGATGGCCCAATGCAAGCACCCGTTCGAAAGCGCTGCGCTGGTGCTCGAATGGCATGTGCTGGGCATGTTCGTGCCGAGCTTCTTCACTGGCCACCTGATCCGCCGCTTCGGCGCACTGCCGATCATGGCGATCGGCGCGGTGCTGAACTTCGCCTGTGTGATGGTGGCGCTGAGCGGGGTCGACCTGATGCAGTTCCTGGCCGCGCTGTTCCTGCTCGGCGTCGGCTGGAATTTTCTTTACGTTGGCGGGACGACGCTTTTCACCACGGCCTACCGGCCGGAGGAAAAGAACAAGGCCCAGGGCGCGATGGACTTCTGCGTGTTCTCGACCATGACGCTCAGCTCGTTTGCCTCTGGCGCGCTGATCACGACCCAGGGCTGGGCCTGGCTCAACCTCGGTTCGCTGCTGCCGCTGGCCTTGGTGGCCGGCGCGCTGGGCTGGCTGGCGCTGCGGCGCCGCGCGGTGGTGCTGGCGCCGGGCTGATCGATCAGCCCTCGCGGGGCCGCCCCCAAGAGGGCTGAGATCCCCTTGGGGGACGACGCCGCAGGCGTCTTGGGGCCGTCATCAACTCACCGCGCCGGGCGGCGAAGCTTTTCGATCAAGCCATTCAACTCATCGAGTGAGCCGAACGCGATCGTCACTTCGCCCTGCTCGCCGCGCCGGGTGCGCTTCTTGATGCGGATCGCGACCGGCGCCGTGAGCAGATCGGAGAGCTCCTCTTCGAGCCGCGCAACGTCACGCGACTGCGGCTGTTTGGCGCGAATCAGCGGTTGCTGCCGGGCATGGGCGGTGGCCCGGGTGACGAGCTTCTCGGCCTCGCGCACGCTCAGTTTGCGGGCCACGATCTCGCTCGCGCTGGTGATCTGGTGCGCCTTGTCCAGGGCCAGCAGCGCGCGGGCGTGGCCCATGTCGATGTCGCCGGCCATCAGCATCTGCTGCACCGGTTCGGCCAGGTTCAACAGCCGCAGCAGGTTGCTGGCGGCGCTGCGCGAGCGGCCCACAGCCTTCGCGGCGAGTTCGTGAGTGAGCCCAAACTCCTGTGTCAGGCGTTGCAGGCCTTGGGCCTCTTCAAGCGGGTTCAGGTTCTCGCGCTGGATGTTCTCGATCAGCGCCATCACCGCGGCGGTCTCGTCGGGAACGTCTTTCACGAGCACCGGGACTTCGTCCAGCCCGGCCAGCGAGGCGGCCCGGAAGCGCCGCTCGCCGGCAATGATTTCGTAGCGGCCGCCGGTCAACGGCCGCACCAGCACGGGCTGCATGATGCCCTGGCTCTTGATGCTCTCGGCCAACTCGTACAACGAGCCTTCGTCCATGCGCGTGCGCGGCTGGTACTTGCCGGGCTGGAGTTGGGCCAGCTTGAGAACTGTGGGCGCATCGTCGCCGGCCGCGGCCGGCGTGTCCCTGACCTTCGGGCCGAGTAGCGCTTCCAGCCCGAGGCCGAGGCCCTTGGGTTTCTTGGTGACCATGCTCAGGGTTCCTTGTAGCTATCGATGGGGCGGGACGGGTTTGCTGTTGTGGGCCTTGTGGCGGCCGGTGCGGGTGCCGGTGCCGGTGCGAGTGTTGCGAGGGCATCCACCAGCGCCCGGCCTTGCGGCCAGTCGGCCAACCCAGAGTCGCCGTTCAGATGGCCCAGCGCGCCGGCGACGACGAAGCGGGCGCCCCAGTCTGCTGCCAGGCCCTTGCTGCGATCCAGCGCGCAGTACGGGTCGTTGCTGCTGGCCACCACGGTGGCAGCGAAGGGCAGGCGAGTGCGTGGCATCGGCCGCCAGTTGTGCAGTTGCGGTGGCGTGTCGGGCCGCTCGGTGTCGGGCGGCGCCACCAGCAGCGCAGCGCGCACGCGGGCGGTGTGCCGCGAGTGCGCGGCCCAGGCGGCCACGAGCTGGCAGCCCAGGCTGTGCGCCACCAGCACCGCGGGCGCGTCGGATTCGAGCAGCATTTCTTCGAGCCGCGCCATCCAGTCGCCCCGGCGCGGCCAGTGCCAGTCGGCCTGTTCGACGCGCTTGAACGCGAAGCGCTGCTCCCAGCGCGTCTGCCAGTGGTTGGCGTTCGAGCTCTGCCAGCCGGGCAGCGTCAACATGCGCAGGGTCATGCGGCCTCGACGTCGCGCGTTCGGTAGTGGTAGGCATAGGCGTCGACGAAGCCGAGGCGGTGATAGACGGCCCGCGCGGCGAGGTTGTCGCTCTCGACCTGGAGGTAGGCGCAGCGCGCGCCCTCCTCGTCTCGCGCGCGCAGCAACAAGGCACTGCACAGCGCACGGGCCACACCACGGCCGCGTGCGGCCGGGGCGGTGAACACGTCGTACAGGCCCACCATGTCGGCTTCGACAACGTATTGTCCGCAGGCCAACGTTTCACCATCGCGTTTGACGATGAACCCGCGATAGGGGACCGGCGAATTCCGCAGGCGTTCGGCGTGGGCTTCGCGCTGCAACGCGGGCGACCCGCGCAGCGCGCCGATCGCCTCGGCGAAATCGGGCCCCGCGACGGGCCGAAAAGTCGCCTCGTCGAGCGCCGACGATTCGCCGAGCGATCGCAGGCTCGGCAGCACCATGACCCGCGTGTCGTCGAAGCGGCGCAAGCCCATGCCGGCGAGGGTTTCGTCGAGCTGTGTCGGTTCGCTGAACGGGGTGATGCGCACGATCATCGGCAGCGCCGCTTGCGCATAGGTCTGCTCGCACAGCGTCAGCTTGTCGGCCAGTGGCAGCCGGCCGGCGGACAGCGCGTTGATGCAACGCGCGCGCTTGGCCTTGCCGGGCGAGAAGCGCAGCAGCCAGCCGTCGAGCATGCGTTGCTGCGGCGGCGCACTGGCGTTCAACCCGGCGTCTTCGATGCGCGCCAGGTCGGCAAGGCGGGCTGGCGGCACGGCGGGCGTCACATCGTCTGCACGCGCTCGACCATCTCGCGTGCAAAGGCGACGAAGGCCACCGCGCCCTTGGACGAAGGGTCGAAGATGACGCCGGGCAGGCCGTAGCTCGGCGCCTCGGCCAGCCGCACGTTGCGCGGAATCACGGTGTTGAAGACCTTGTCGCCGAAGTGCGACTTGAGCTGCTCGCTGACCTGCTGCTGCAGCGTGATGCGCGGGTCGAACATCACCCGCAGCAGGCCGATGATCTGCAGCTCGCGGTTCAGGTTGGCGTGAACCTGCTTGATGGTGTTGACGAGGTCCGACAGGCCTTCGAGCGCAAAGTACTCGCACTGCATCGGCACCACCACACCATGGGCGCTGCACAGGCCGTTCAGCGTCAGCAGGCTGAGCGACGGGGGGCAGTCGATGAGCACGAAGTCGTAGTCGGCCGCCACCGCTTCGAGCGCGGTCTTGAGGCGCCGTTCGCGCCGCTCCAGGCTGACCAGCTCAACCTCGGCCCCGGCCAGTTCGCGGTTCGCGCCGAGCACGTCGTAGCCGCCGCGCGGGCTGGCGACGCGGGCCTCGGCGATGCTGGCGCTCTCGAGGAGCACGTCGTAGATGCTCAAAGTAAGTGAGCGCTTATCTACGCCAGAACCCATGGTGGCATTGCCCTGCGGGTCGAGATCGACCACCAGCACGCGCTGGCCGACCTGCGCCAGGCCGGCCGCGAGGTTGACGGTGGTGGTGGTCTTGCCGACGCCGCCCTTCTGGTTGGCGACGCAAAAGACGCGGGCCATTGCCTAGTTGGCCCCGAGCCGGATGCCGAAGCCGACCAGGAACACGCCGGCCAGCCGCTCCAGCCAGCGCGCAGCGCGGCGGTTCGCCTTGACCTTCTGCGCGACAGCTTGCGCGAAAGCGCACAGTGTCAGGCAGTAGAGCGCCGTGAGCACTGCGATGGTGGCGGCCATGGCAAGGAAGGTGATGCCACCCTGGTGCGTGGCCGGATCGATGAACAAGGGGAAGAAGGCCATGTAGAAAATGATCGCCTTCGGGTTCAGCAGCGTGATCAGGAACGCCTGGCGCGCGTAGCGGCGCGGTTCGATGTGGATTGGCGACGCCCGGCCGTCGCGGGCGAAGATGAGGTTGAGCCCGATCCAGCCCAGGTAGGCCGCGCCGCCATACTGAACCGCCTTCAACGCCGCCGGGTGCGCTGCGAGCAGCGCGGCCACGCCCGCGACGGCGAGCCACAGCAAGACCTGGTCACCGACGATCACACCCAGTGTCGCCGCCGCTCCGGCCCGGAAGCCACCCCGTCCGGTGGACGTGAGCAACGCGAACGTGCCCGGCCCGGGCAAGGCCAGGAACAAGAGCACTGTTGCGCAGAACGCGCCATAGTCTGAAATGCCGAACATGCAACAACCCTCCACGAGGCTGAAGTGTAGAGGCAGCGGGGCACTGCCTTGGGCACGGCGCGGGCCGGTGCTCGGCCGCCCCAGGGCGGCGAGCGCCCCTTGGAAGGCGGCGAACGAAGTGAGTTTCGGGGGCGTCGTTCAGGGTGTCGGTGGACCGGCTTTGCCTTGCGGGTGCATCTGCAGGCGGGCCAGGTCAAAGCCTTGTGTCAGCAAGCGGGACCGGATGGCGGCTTCGTCATCGGCTGCCAGCGCGGGGCTGCGCGACAAGATCCACAAGTACTGGCGCGAGCCATCGCTGACCACGGCGTAGCGATAGTCCATTGCCAACTGGATCACCCGGTAGTCGCCCCAGCCCCAGTTGCCGATGGCCTGTGCCCAGCGCAGCCAGGCCGGCAGGAAGCTCACCTCCAGGTGGGCGGGCCGCAGTTCGCCGCCAGCCAGCTTGCCGAGCGGGCGCGCCAGGCCCATGGCTTCGTCGGGCTTGCCGGCTGCGTCGCGGCAGCGGTTGATCACCTCGATATTGCCGTCCGTGCGTTCGCGGTAGGTGGCCGTCGTGTCGCTGGCGCATTGCGCCTGGAAGCGGTTCGGGTACAGCGCGACCTGGTACCAGGTGCCGAGGTAGCGCGTGATGTCCAGCGCTGCCAGCGGTTCGATCGGCGCAGCGGCCGCGACCTGGGAGTGGGATGGGCTGCTGCTTGTCGCTACCGCCAGTGCAGCGAACCCGGCGAGGAGAAACTTGCTCATCGTCGTTCTCGCATCCAGACCAGGCAGCGGTCGGCAGCCAGCCCGGGAACGGTCAGTGGTTCCACGTGAAACATGTCCACGGTCGTGGGCAGATCAGCGGCTTCATCCGTGGGTGCCTTGGCCTTCATGGCCAGCCAGACCGTGGCCTCGCCACGGAGGCGCCAGGTCAAGGCAGTGAAGTCTGCCAACGATGCGAATGCGCGTGAGGTGATGATGTCGAACGGGTCGCCGGCCAGGTTCTCCACGCGCGCGTGAATGGCGTGCAGATTCGTCATCCGTAGTTCGCCGGCAACCTGGCGCACGAATGCGGCTTTCTTGCCCACGGCATCGACACAGCTCACTTGCAACTCCGGCATCAGCGCGGCCAGCACCACGCCGGGCAACCCTGCGCCGCTACCGACATCGAGAACACGCACTGGCTTGCCGCCCGTCCACCGCCGCAGCGGCCCGACAACGGCCATGCTGTCCAGCAGGTGATGCACCAGCATTTCGGCTGGTTTGCGCACCGCCGTCAGGTTGTAGACGCGGTTCCACTTCGAGAGCAGTGCGAGGTAGGCCAGCAACTGCGCGGCCTTCTCCTCACTCAGCGCGATGTCGAGCGCGGCGGCGCCTTCAATCAGCGCTTGCGGGTCAAGCGGCTGCATCGATGCGATCGGGCCGTGCGGCGCTGCGCGACGGGATGCTGCCCTTCTTCAGGTGGATCAGCAGCAGCGAGATCGCCGCTGGCGTCATTCCTGAGAGTCGCGACGCCTGGCCGAGCGTCTGCGGCCGCTGTTCCGCGAGGCGTTGCCGCACCTCGTAGGACAGCGCGCGGACCTGGTGATAGTCGAGGTCATCGGGCAGCGGCAGATCTTCGTAGTGCGCCGCCCGCAGCACTTCCTCGTGCTGCTTGTCGATGTAGCCGGCGTACTTGAGGCTGACCTCGATCTGTTCGATCACCGTGTCGGCAAGGGCGGCCCCGAGGTCTTCGCGGAGCCACTGGCGCGACACCAGCGACGCCGGCTGTGCGATCCGGGCAATGGCCTCGACCTCGTTGAAGCCGATGCCAGGTCGGCGCATCAGATCCGAGAGCCGGTACTCGTGCTCGATGGCCTTGCCCAGCAGCCGTTCCGAGTCGGCGGCCGGCAAGGTGGACGGGCTGACCCAGGTCTGCTTGAGCCGCTCTGTTTCACGTGAAACAGCGTCGCGTTTGCGGCAAAAGGCCGACCAGTGCACGTCGTCGACCAAGCCCAGGCGGCGCCCGGTTTCGGTCAGGCGCAGGTCGGCATTGTCTTCGCGGAGTTGCAGCCGGAATTCGGCCCGGCTGGTGAACATGCGGTAGGGCTCGTTGACGCCCTTGGTGATCAGGTCGTCGACCAGCACACCGAGGTAGGCCTCGTCGCGGCCGGGCGTCCACGCATCGCGTTCGCGCACTTGCAGCGCGGCGTTGATGCCGGCGAACAGGCCTTGCGCGGCGGCTTCCTCGTAGCCTGTGGTGCCGTTGATCTGGCCGGCAAAGAACAGGCCCGCAATCGACCGCGTCTCGAAGTTCGCGCGCAACGCCCGCGGGTCGAAGTAGTCGTATTCGATGGCGTAGCCGGGCCGCAGGATGTGCGCTTCTTCGAGCCCCTGCATCGAGTGCACGGCCGCGAGCTGCACGTCGAAAGGCAGCGAGGTGGAAATGCCGTTCGGGTAGAACTCGTGCGTCGTCAGCCCTTCGGGCTCCAGAAAGATCTGGTGCGAAGTCTTGTCGGCGAAGCGGTTCACCTTGTCCTCGATGCTCGGGCAGTAGCGCGGGCCCACGCCTTCGATCACGCCGGTGAACATCGGGCTGCGGTCGAAGCCGGCGCGGATGATCTCGTGCGTGCGCTCGTTGGTGTGGGTGATCCAGCACGGCACCTGCCGCGGATGCTGGCTCGCCTCGCCCATGAAGCTGAACACCGGTACCGGGTCAAGGTCGCCGGGTTGCTCGGTCAGCCGGCTGAAGTCGATGCTGCGCCCGTCGATGCGCGGCGGGGTGCCGGTCTTGAGCCGCCCCTGCGGCAGTTTCAGCTCCTTCAGGCGTGCCGACAGCGAAATCGCCGGCGGGTCGCCCGCCCGGCCGGCGGCATGGTTCTGCAGCCCGACGTGGATTCGCCCGTCGAGAAAGGTCCCCGCCGTCAGCACCACCGCGCGCGCCGCGAAGCGAATGCCGACCTGCGTTACCGCGCCAACGACGCGGTCGCCCTCGACCAGCAGGTCGTCCACCGCCTGCTGGAACAGCCACAGGTTCGGCTGGTTCTCAAGCCGGCGCCGGATCGCAGCCTTGTACAGAATGCGGTCGGCCTGCGCCCGCGTCGCGCGCACGGCCGGCCCTTTCGAGCCGTTCAGGATGCGGAACTGGATGCCGGCTTCGTCGGTGGCCGCCGCCATCGCGCCGCCCAGCGCATCCACCTCCTTCACCAGATGGCCTTTGCCGATGCCGCCGATCGACGGGTTGCAGCTCATCTGCCCCAGGGTCTCGATGTTGTGCGTCAACAGCAGCGTCGCGCAGCCCATCCGTGCCGCGGCGAGCGCGGCTTCGGTGCCGGCGTGCCCACCGCCGACAACAATCACGTCGAATTCCTTCGGGTACCACATGGTTCGGTTTCAGTTCTCGATCGGTTTGCTGAACGGGGCACAGCAAAACTTGGTCAGTGAGCACTTGCACTTACATCGGTGCAGCGTTGGCGAGGCTTTGGCCTTGTCGCGCTCGCCAGCCCAAACCTCGGCGGCCGCGCGGGCCAGACGCCCCACGTCGGGCACGCCGAAGGCTCGACAATCGAGCAATTTTACGGGCGTGTCCAGCCTGCGGTTGAGCCGTGTCGGCCGGGCATCGCCGATCCCGTGGAACAGCTCACCGTGTCGTTCGCCTCCACGTCCACCCCCGATTGCCGGCCGGCCTGCGCCGCCTGCTGCATTGCGCCGTCGATCTCCAGCCCGATCCCCGGCATGCCGCAGGGCAAACCGGCCGGTGTCGCCTGCGTCCAGCTTGACGCTGGCCTGCGCTGCCGCCTTTTTGGCAAGCCCGAGCGGCCGGCCGTCTGTGCCGCGCTCCGGCCGTCGCGCGAGATGTGTGGCGCAAGCCGCGAGCACGCGCTGGTCTGGCTCACCGAGCTGGAACGCCAGACCCGGCCCGCCCGCGGGCGGCGGTAAGCTCGACCCGGCTCAGCCCGGCCGCAGCATCTCCAGGTGCGCAATGCCGTCTTCCATGTAGGGCTCACCCAGCGTCACGAAACCGAACTCGGCGTAGAAGCCTGCCAGCCGCTCTTGCGCCGAAATGCGGATCGCCTGCCCCGGATGCACCCGCGCGCTGAGCGCCAGCACGCGGCGCACCAGCTCGCGGCCCAGCCCCTGCCCGCGGCCCGGCGCGGTCGTGATCACGCGGCCCATCGAAGGTTCGGGATACTTGACGCCGGGGTTCACCAGCCGCGCGTAGGCGAGTGGCACCGAATGCAGCGGCGACCACGCCGCGAGGTGATACGACACCTCGTCGGCTTCATCGGCGTCGAGATAAATGCACTGCTGTTCGATGCTGAACACGCCCTGCCGCGCCCGGTAGATGCGCGCCAGTTCGAGCGCGCTCAGCTCGCCGAAGCGACAGACTCGCCAGTCGATTCCGGTGGCCTCGGGCGGGCTCGAGCTGCGCTTCATGCGCGCTCCCGTCGCGCTGCGGCGGCGCCACCGGCAAGCTGCTGCAAGCTCCGGGCGGCGCCATGCTGGAGCACGATCACCCGGTCGGCCGAGGCGATGGTCTCCGGCCGGTGGGCGACGATCACCCGCGTCAGTTTCAAGCGCGCGACGGCCTGGTTGACCCGGCGTTCGCGGTCAACATCGAGGGCACTCGTCGCCTCGTCGAGGAACAGGAACTTTGGCCGCTTGTACAGCGCGCGGGCCAGCAGGATGCGCTGCCGCTGGCCGCCGGACAGGCTGGCGCCCATGCTCCCGATCAGCGTGTGATAACCCATCGGCATGGCCTCGATCTCCTCGCTCACAGACGCCAGGCGGGCGCATTCCTCGACCCAGTGCAGCTCGGGCTCGACATCGAAAAAGCAGATGTTGTCGGCAATCGAACCGGCGAACAGCGAATCGTCTTGCATCACGGTGCCGATCATGCCGCGCCAGCGCGTCAGGCCAAGCTGCCCGAGGCCCACACCGCCGACCCGGATCTCACCCGACAGCGGCGCGTGGATGGCGAGCATCAGCTTGAGCAAGGTGGTCTTGCCGCAGCCCGACGGGCCGACGATGGCGACCGATTCGCCAGGCTCGATCACCAGGCTGCAGCCGGCGAGCACGTCGGGCTCGTTGTCGGCGTAGCGGAAGGCCAGATCGCGCACCTCGAGGCGGGGTTCGAGTTCGCGGCTCGCGCCCTGCGGCGGCACCCGGTCTTCCTCGGGCGCGGTGAGCACGATGTCTGCCAGCCGTTCGCCCTGAAGCTTCAACATCTTCAGCTCGACCAGCTTGTCGATCAGCCCGCTGACGCGGCTGGCAAACTGTTCCTTGAAGGCAATGAACGCAAACAGCATGCCGATCGTGAAGCTGCGGTCCATCACCAGCAGCGCGCCGACCCAGATCACCGCCACCCGCTCCAGCCCGAACAGCAGCTTGTGCGCCGTGACGAGCAGCAGGTCGAGCTTGTGCGTCGCGACATGGGCGTTGATCGCATCGACGACCAGGTTCATGAAGCGCGCCTGGCGGTCGTGCTGGCGGTTGAAGAGCTTGATCGACTGCACCCCGCGCAGCGACTCGAGGAAGTGCGTGGCCCGGTGCGCGTCGTGGACGATGGCCTCTTCGGTCGCGTTGCGCAGCGGCCGGAAGAACGCCCAGCGCAGCAGCGCATACAGCGCCACGGCGCCGAGCATGATCGCCGTCAGCAGGCCGCTGTAGACGAGCATCATCGCCAGCGTCACCACCACCAGCAGGCCGTCGAGCACGGCCTCGATGAAGTGCGTGGTCAGCGTCTGCTGGATCTGCTGGACCGCACCGAAGCGCGACATCACGTCGCCGGTGTGGCGCTTCTCGAACCAGGCGAGCGGCAGCCGCAGCAGGTGCGCGAAGACGTTGGAGACCCATTGCACGTTGAGCGTGGCCGACAGGTAGAGCACGGCCCACGAGCGCAGCGCACTGGCGGCCACCTGCAACAACACCAGCAACCCAAAGCCGACCCCGAGTGTGACCAGCAGGGTGCGGTCGGCGCTGAGCAGCACGCCGTCGACAACCCACTGGATGAAGAGCGGCGAGAGCAGCACGAAAGCCTCGAGCGCCAGCGCGAGCAGGAAGATCTGCGCCAGCGACCGCTTGAGCCCGGTGACGCGGCCGAGCAGTGCGCGCAGCGTGATCTGCTGTCGCTCGGTGCGGGGCTTGAAATCAGCCGCGGGCGAGAGCTCGAGCGCGACCCCGGTGAAGTGGCGCGAGACGTCGGCCCGCTTCAGCCGCCGCGCGCCGCACGCCGGGTCGTGGATCTCGACGCTGCTGCGGCCGACCGACTTCAGCACCACGAAGTGGTTCAGGTCCCAGTGCAGCACACAGGGCAACTGCAGCTGCGACAGGTGCTCCATCTCGGCGCGCAGTGGCCGCGCACTCAGTTGCAAGGCGTCGGCCATGCGCACCAGGTCGGCCATGGTCGCGCCCTTGAGCGAGAGCGAGAAGCGCCGGCGCAAGGTCGGCAGGTCGTGGTGCAGGCCGTGGTGCGCCGCGACCATCGCCAGGCAGGCCAGGCCGCATTCGGCGGCCTCGGTTTGCAGGATCAGCGGCAGGCGGTGCCGGCCCAGCCCGAGGCGAAGCGCAGCCAGCATGTCAGTGCCGCCCGGCCGCCGGCAGGCACTGACGCGCCCCTCGGGCGCAGCGAACGAAGTGAGCTTGGGCCAGTTTCATCCTAGGCCCGGCCCGGCCGCGCGAAGGGCGCTGGGCGGGCGCCAGGCAGGCCGCCCACAAAGAACGCACCCGGGTTCAGGCTAGGCGCCGCCAGCATGGCGCAACACCGGCTCGAACAGCCACTCGATCAGGCGCCGCCGGTCGAGCAGCACGTCGGCATCGAGCCGCATCCCGGCCGCCAGTGGCAGCGCCTGTCCGTTGGCCGGAACCGCCTGCTGTTCGAGTGCGACGGTGACGCGGTACAGCGGCGCGCCCGAGGTCTGAACGCCACTCCACCCGCCCGCGCCCGCGCCAGTGCCGACGGCCGGCGTGGAGAGCGGCCGCCAGGCCTCCTCGCCGGCTGGCAGCGGCGCGCGCGAGACCTGCAGCACCCGCCCCGGGAAGTGGCCGAACCTCTGGAACGGGAACGCCTCATAGCGCAGCAGCACCGGCTGCCCCGGCCGCAGGAAGCTGATCACGCTGGCCGGCGCATCCAACTCGGCTTGCAGCCGGGCCTGCGCCGGCACCAGACTGGCGAGCACAGACGTCGCCGAGACGGTCTGGCCAGGCTGGGCGAATACAGCCGAGAAAACGCCGTCTTGCGGAGCCCGGATCACGACCCGAAGCGCCGCACTCGGCACCGCTTGCGGGGCCTGCGCTGGCGCGGTGTGCGCGTTTGCGGCCGGTCGTCGTTGCACCGCCATGGGCGCGGCGTCGCGTGGCACGACAGCGCTGGCCGCGAGAACAAACAGCAGGTCGCCCTGCCGAACGGCTTGCCCCTCGCGCGCATGGATTTCGAGCACGGTCGCTGCTTGCAGCGGCGTCAGCGGGATCGCTTGGAGGTCGGCTGCGAGCACGCCGCCGATCTGCGTCGAGCGCGTGTAGTGGCCTAGCACCAAGTAAGCCGCCAGCAGCGCAGCACTGCCGGCCAAAAGCCAGGACAGCAATGTCAGCGACAGCGGACGGATCAGCAGAATGCTGCCAAGCCAGGCTTGGCGTTGGCCCGCGAGCGCTTCGGGGCGGAACAATGAGCCCATCGAAACCGGCTACTTCCAGCCTGCAGCGGCCCGCGAAACGCGCAGGTCGTGGTC
>JANOVJ010000556.1:0-6202 GCA_031417295.1 bacterium
GACCAGGACTGTTTGCTTATTCATTCACCCACATCCCCTGAGGATCGACCCGCAGCCATTGCCCAGTGGGCTCGTTGAAACGCTTCACGACGCGCGCCGGTACGCCGACGATCACGCAACCCGCGTCGAAATGCCCCCGCACCACGGCGTTGGCACCGACGATGCAATTGTCCCCGAGCACACTGCCCGCCAACAGCCGGGCGCCAGCGCCAATGAAGCAGTGTTTGCCGATGGCTGTGCGCTGCTGCTTCAGCGGCTGCGCCAGCACGCTCGTTCCGACCTGCTCATGGCCATGGTCGACGTCGGTGATCATCACGCCGAACGAGACCGTGGTGCCGGCACCGATCGACAGTTCACCGGCGGCGACGACGTGGCAGTGCTGCTGCATGCTGACGCCATCCCCGAGCACGATATGGGGCACGACGAACCCCTCGCCCTGGCGCTCGATCGCTTCGATGCGGCAGCCGTCCCAGAGCAGCACGCCGGAGCCGACGGACAGGTACTCCGGGGTCCAGAACAGCGGCGGCCGGATCACCGAGCCTCGCCCACACTGGCGAAGCCGGGCGCGGTAGACGGTGGCCGTCAGCAAGCCCGACCAGCGGAAGCCGAGGTACTGCAACTTGCGCGACAGGGGAAGGCGCCAGAACGCTGCGACGCGGCTCATGGCGCGGCCCGCTTCGTCCAGTAGAACCAAGGCATGGGATGGAGCCGCCGGCTGATGACGAAGGCGAGCACCATCACCAGGAACATCGTGCAGGCGAATGCCACGGCGGCGCCAAGTGCGCCGAACGCGCCGATGAGCAGGTAGTTCAGCAACAGGTTCGTGCTCATGTTGACGAAAGTGATCATCGACAGGATGTGGGTCTTCTTCTCGTAAAAGATGTAGTCGACATAGGTCAGGTACACGGCCGTGAACAGGTAGCCGAGGCTGAGCCAGGGCACGAATTCCTGCGACGGGTGGAACTTGGGGTCGATCAGCCACTGGTAGAGCAGCGGCACGGCGGCGTTGAAGAGCACGAAGAAGGCGACGAAGGCGGCCATCACGAGGTACGACTTGCGCACCACCTCAATCCGCGTTGCATCCGTCGCCCCCGGCAGGCGCGAGAACAGGTAGGGCGACCAGGCCCGGTTGAAGGCAGAAAGCGCAATCAGCATCACGCTCGTGACCTGGGCCGCCACGGCGTACTGGCCCGCGCTGGCCAGCCCGGCCATGACCACGATGATCAGGCGGTCGGCGAGCCGGATGGCCTGGTTGAACAGATCGTGCGGCACGATGCCCGCGCCGAACTTGAAGGCCTCGCGCAGGGCCTGCCGATCGAACCCGGCCACCAGATAGCCGTGGCGAACCAGCCAGGCCACCGCCACGGCCGACATCAGCGCGCTGCAAACGGCCAGCGCGTACAGCCGGCCTTCCCAGTGCAGGCCGAGCGTGACGACAAACAGCAGCGTCAGCGCGACGCTCGCGACCGCAGTCGCGACCTCGAGCGTGGCAAACGCAACCGCCTCGTTGCGCATCCGCAGAATCGCTCGCTGCAATTGCGGCAGGGCGCTCAGCAGTGCGAACACCGGCGCGGTGAAGATCCAGGCGGCAGGAACCTGGAGCCTCTCGGCACCGAGCCAGGCGACCCCGAGCGCCACGCCGAGCAGCAGGCCGAAGGCCAGCACGGGGAGGCGCAACAGGCTGCTGAAGTAGATTGGAAAGCGATCGCGCTCCCTGCGGTGGTATTCAACGCTGACCAGGGCGTGCGTTCCCCACATCAACGGGGGTGTGAAGAGCGCAATCAGCGTGGTCATCGTCGCGGCGATGCCGTAGTCGGTTTCGGAGAGGTAGCGCGTCAGCACCGGCAGCAGCAACAGCGGCACCGCCCCGGCGACAAAGCTGCTGAGGGTGTAGATCGAGAACGAGCGGGCGAGGCTCACAGCGAGACCGCCGAGGCGGCAGCTGCCGCGGGATCGGGGCGCCCCGGCGTCAACAGTTGCGCCGCCCGGGCCGCATCGAACCGGTCGAAGAAGCTGAGCGCCTTGCCGGTGCCTGGCGGCGCCTCGATTGCCCGCACGAGGTGCTCGAGTGTCGGCGTGGTGGTCACGCCTTCCAGGCCGAACAGATCGTGGTGAACCTGGTAGTTCAGCAACGGCAGGATGCAAACCTGCCGCCCGGCCTGCAGCGCTTCGTGGGTGACGGTGGACTGGATCAGCACGACGTGCGACACCCTTCCCAGCAGGCTGCCTGCCGACACCGAACCGTCGACGATCTCGACGTTGGGCAGCGACGCCAACTCGGCGCCGATGGCGCTGCGTGCGTGCTGCTGGTTCGGATGGAGCTTGTAGACAAAGTGCCGCTCCGGCAGCCGCAGCGCCAAGGGGCGAAGCCAGTCCACGAGCGTTTCGTGATAGATGTCTGCCGAGACGAACATCACCTGGCCGCGGCCGGGTGGCGGCGCCAGCAACGGCACATGGAACGCATCGTTGCCGATGGCCATGCATTCACCGGCCGGGTAGTGGCAGGCGCGGCTCCAGTAGCTCGAGAACGTGGCGAAGGCGTCCGGAAAACTGTGCAGGTGCCGGTAGTCGATCGACCGGGCATACGAGTAGCCCGGATGGGCATGGCCGATCAAGCCGTGCTGGGCTTCGATGACGCGGACCCCCTGCTCCCTGGCGGCGCAGAAGAGCGCCTTCTCCATCCCGTTCTGGGTCAGGAGCACCAGCCGCGGCCGGACGCGCGCGAACAGTTTGCGGTAGCCCTCTTGTCGCGCACAGAACCGGTCGAGCAGCGAGACGATGAGTTCGCGCAGTGCCGCCTCGCCGGTCGTGATGCCGAACTCGACGCGCAGGGCCTCGGCCAGCCGGGGCACGACTTCGGGACACGCCGAATGGCTGCGCCGGGAGGGGCGCCAGGGCAGGTGGTAGTAGTGGGGGAAGGTGTCGATGACGAGATGCCGCCCCGGGCACACCTGGACCAGTGGGTCGAGCGCCAGATCGGAGCGCTGACCGGCCATGAACTGCCGCGGCGCACGCAGCACGAGCACATCGTGGTGCCGCAACAGGATGCTCAGCCGAAGCCGGGCCTTCAGAGCCAGCCGTTCGGCCCCGCCCCGCAGACGCAGCCACAACGGCGGCCGGTCTGCAAGGGGGATGGTGATGCCGGCGGCTTGACCGTAGCCGAAGCGGAACACGTCGTAGCGAACCGCATCCCACCAGTGGTAGCCGATGGACCGGTCGGCGAACAGGCCCAGCCGTTCTTCGAGGGCGAAGAACCGGTCGGTGTAGGCGTTGGCGTCCATGGGTGGCTGCAGCGGCTTCAGCCGAGGGGGATTGCCGGCGCCCGGCGCAGGGCGATCTGTTCGGCGCTGCGCCAGTCGGCCTCGGTGTCGATGTCGTGCGACTCTTCCGCGTCTTCCATCAGGAACGCCTGCACACCCGGCGCAAGGATCGGCAGGCCATTGCGCACGGCTGCGGCGGGGATGATGTAGATCGCCCCGTTCAAGGCGAAGGCGGGAGGCAGATCCTGCGACCGCTGGCCCAGGAGATCCCAGCCGACGAACGGCGTCATCGCGGCGCCCTCCAGCCGAAAGCACCAGGCCGGGTGAATGGCTGCGGGGCCGACGCTGACGAGTGGGCGTCTGTCGGTTTGCGCGAGGTACTGCGCCACCGCGGCGCGGATCGATGCCGCCGTCCGGAAAGGGCTGGTCGGTTGGAGCAGCACCACCGCGTTGATCGCGCCGTGCCCGCGTTCATGTTCTTCAAGCGCGTGGCGGAGAACGTCGGCGCTGCTGGCGGTGTCGGTGGCCAGAGCTGCAGGGCGCAGCCACGGCACGCTGGCGCCGAAGGCCTTCGCCACGGCCGCGATCTCGGGGTCGTCGGTCGATACCAGCACCTCCTCGAACAGGCCGCAGGCCAGCGCCGCCTCGATCGTCCAGCCGATCAAGGGCTTGCCCGCCAGCGGCAGCACGTTCTTGCGCGGCAGCCGCTGGCTGCCGCCGCGGGCGGGCACCACGGCCAGCAGGCGCGGCCCTTCAGCCATGGATCACGCCGCCGATCTCGAACTGGGCGCGCTGGAAGTCTTCCATCCGCCCGATGTCGAGCCAGTACTCGTGGATCGGGAACATGTTGACATCGCTGCCCAGCGCCATCTGCTGCTCCAGCAGCGTTGGCATGTCGATGCGCAGCCCGGGAGCGACGCGCCTGACCAGCTCGGGCGCGACCACGTAGATGCCGGCGTTGACGAAGCAGCGGTGCAAGGGCTTCTCGACCATCGAGCGAATGCGGTGGCCGTCGCTTTCGACCACGCCGTAGGGCACGCGGTATTCGTACTCGCGGACGCACATGGTGGCAATGGCCGGCACGTGCTCCTCGTGAAACTTCAACAGGTTGTCGAAGTTCAGGTTGGTCAGCAAGTCGCCATTCATCACGAACAGCGGCTGGTCGATCTCGTCATGTGGCAACAGCCCCAACGCGCCGGCCGTGCCGAGGGGAGACTCCTCGTGGACATAGCGGATGCTCACGCCCCAGCGGCTGCCGTCGCCGAAGTGCTGCTGGATCATCTCGCCCATGTAGTGGGTCGAGATGAAGAAGCGCTGGAACCCGGCGTCCACGAAGTTCTGCAGGATCAATTCGAGAATCGGTTTGTCGCCGACCTTGAGCAGCGGCTTCGGGCAGTTGTCGGTCAGCGGCTGCAGGCGCGTGCCCAGGCCGCCCGCCATCAGGAAGACGGGGTTGGCCTTGTGGCGCTTCTGCAGCAGGCCGTGCAGCGTCTCCAGGCCGACCATCCGCCCGGCCTCGTCCGTCAGCGGAATCTGCAGCAACTGGTGTTGCTCCATCAGCGCCAGCAGCCGCTCCCGGGTGGCGGCCAGCGGCGCCGTCTGCGGGCGATCGAACATCACGGGGCCCACCGGGGCCGACAGGTCGGTACGCCGGATCAGCGCGCGGCGAACATCCCCGTCGGTCAGCGTGCCGAGGATGCGGCGCTCGGCGTCGACCACGATCGCGATGCGCAGCCCGCCCGCGTCCATCACGGCAATGGCATCGGCCAGCGGTAGCTGCGGGCCGATCAACACCGATTCCCATGATTTCATGGCTTGCTCTCCTTTGGAGAACGCAGGTCGGCCGCTCGGGCCTCACCGCGCGGCGACCGTAACGGGGTGAGCTTCTTGCCCAGCCGCATCATCGGCACCTCGAAAAAATGGTAAGCGCCCCAGGCAAACGCGAGTGTGAGCACGACCGTGAGCGAGATCGCCCCGACCGGCATGAACCCTGCTCCCAGGCGGGCGTACAGCGGCGACAGCGTCTGCCAGACCACCGGGTGGAGCAGGTAGACGCCGTAGGTCATGAGCCCCAGTTGCGTCAGCGGCGCGACCAGCCACGGATGGACGGCGGCCGGGTACTTGTAGAAGGCCAGCACGGCCGTCACCGAAGCGACGCAGAAGGCGATGCGCGCCGGGCCGGTGACGATGTGAATCTGGTCGCCCTGCACTGGATAGAAAACGAAGATGGCGGCCGCCAGGCCCAGTGCCGCCAGGCATTGCCAGCGTGTCGCGCGCAGGCCGCTGGCGTTGTAGTACAGCGCCACGCCGCAGCAGTAGAGGAACAGGTTGTTGAACGGGTTGATGTAGGTCTCCCACTGCGTGGCGAGGGTGGCGGCAGTGGACAGCAGGTGGTGCGAGAACAGCAGACCCACGCCCACCGTGAGCAGCGTGAACAGGTTGCCCGCCAGCCGGCTGCGGTTGTAGAGCCGCAGCAGCAGCGGCGTCATGGCGTAGTACACCATTTCGTTGCCGATCGACCAGGCGCCGGTGTTGATGTAAGCCGAGGGCCGCACGAAGCCGAACAGCGTGGTCAGGTTGAGCACGATCAGCTTCCAGCTCAGCCCCTCGCCGCTGGCCAGGCGGAAC
The DNA here is from genome assembly GCA_031417295.1 of bacterium. Taxonomy (GTDB): domain Bacteria; phylum Pseudomonadota; class Gammaproteobacteria; order Burkholderiales; family Burkholderiaceae_C; genus CAIKUF01. The sequence continues at coordinate 5,889 of JANOVJ010000556.1, forward strand.
GCCGCAATGACGGCCACGGCCAGCCACAGCAAGGGCCAGATCCGGAAGACACGCCGAACGAAGAACCTGCGCGATGCCTGCGGCTCGGTGATGAACCGGTGGTAGACGTGGGCAATGCTCAGGCCCGACAGAATGAAGAACATCGACACGCCGTAGGCGCCGAGGCGGCCGAGCACGGTGGCCCCGTCGTGCGGCCCGACGCCCCACCCGGTGAGGTGATAGGCCATGATGGCCGCGGCCAGCAGGCCTCGCAGCCAATCGAGGGATTCGATTCGCTGCTTCAGGCCGGCGGAAGGCGCCCGGGTCGGCTGCGG
>JANOVJ010000557.1:0-6283 GCA_031417295.1 bacterium
GTAGTTCTTCAGCAGATCGATGTAAAAGTTGATCGCATCCTTCCACGGCTTGGATTCGAGCTGCGGCTTCCAGCTCATGTCGAACCACTGGCCGCCGCTGGTGTTGACGAGCGTGGTGATGAACGCCATGTTGTCGCCCCAGCCCGGCTTGCCGCGCAGGCAAATGCCGTACACGCCGTTTTTCGGGTCGTGGATTTTCGCGGCCGCATCGCGCACGTCGTTCCAGGTGGGGCGCTCGGCGAACTTGATGCCGGCCTTGTCGGCGAGGTCCTTGCGGTACATCAGCATCGAGCTCTCGCCGTAGAAGGGCACGGCGTAGAGCTTGCCGCCCACCGACAGGCCGTTGCGCATGGCGGGCAGCAGGTCGTCCACGTCATACGCAGCGTCGGGCTTGAGCTCCTGCAGCCAGCCCTTCTTGCCCCAGATCGGCGTTTCGTACATGCCGATCGTCATCACGTCGAATTGCCCGCCCTTGGTCGCGATGTCGGTCGTCACGCGCTGGCGCAGCGCGCCTTCTTCGAGCGTGACCCACTTCAGCTTGATGTCAGGGTTCGCGGCCTCGAAGTTCTTGCCGAGCTTTTGCATCTCGATCATGTGGCCGTTGTTCACGGTCGCGATCACGAGTTCGGTCGCGGCGTGGGCGGCGAAGGCAGCCAGCCCGAAGGCCAGCGCGAGAGAGGTCTTGAGTTTCATGATGGGAAGTCTCCTGTCGGGTGCATGTGAGTCCGGGCGTGCGATGCGCTCTGGTGGGACATCGACGGAGCGAACTTTAGGGGTCGCGGCGTGCGGCGTCCGATACGAAGCTGGCGCAAACTGGTACCCGATTGCAAACAGAGGTCGGGGTTTTCAGCAAGCTGACGCGATTGCGTATTGACCCGGGGCGCGCCGCCAGGCGGCGTCCTTGGGGTGCTCAAGTCCCGATTGCGCGTTCGATCCGCCGGTCGGGAATGAGCCATAGCGCTGCGACCGTCACGTACAAGCCCATCGCCACCGGCGCACTGACGAACGCCATCTGAATGGCCGCCGCATACAGCAGCATCGAGACCAAGCCCTTGCGGTCCCGGCCCATCGCCTGCGCCAGCGCCGAGCCGGCACCGTGGTGCGCCACCAGCACCCGCGCCAGCGTGTGTAGCAGGCCGCGCCGCACAGCAGCAGCACCGTGCCGTACAGCGCGACCGGCAGCGTCTCGAAGTGGTTCTCGCCCATCCAGCCGGTGACGAACGGGGTCAGCGACAGCCAGAACGGCAGGTGGAGGTTGGCCCACAGGACGCGGCCATCGACCGACTTCGTGGCGTGCAGCAGGTGGTGGTGGTTGTTCCAGTAGATGCCGACGAAGACGAAGCTCAGCATGTAGCTGCCGGACCCCGGCGCCAGATGCCACAGCGCCGCGAGGCGGGTGTCGTGCGGCCCTTTCATCTCGAGCACCATGATGGTGATGACGATGGCGATCACGCCATCGCTGAAGGCTTCGAGGCTTCCTTTGCCCAAGAGTCGCTGCGCCTTGTTGAAAGAAGGATCAGGCAGAGTCTGTCGTCGGCCGGTGCCGGCAATGCCGCTTCGCTCGGGCCTTGTCGTTGACAGGCTTCGCGCCTGCGGCGAGCAACTGCAGGTAGACGCCGAAGAAATCTTCGATGTGCCCGGTGCACACGATGCGGTCGCCCTCGAAGTGGTGGGACTCCATCGTCATCAGCTCGATGGGCGCGCTGACCGCCGACAGGTTGAGGAACGGCCCTTGTTGCACGCCGCGCAGGGCACAGCGACAAGCGACGACCTCGGCGTTGCATTCGTAGATCTCTTCAACGGTGCAGGCCAGGTCGGCCAGCACCGAGCGCAGGAAGTGCACCGTGCCTTTCTGGCCCTCGCGCCAGCCCGGGTTGCCCGGCGCTGGCGCTTCGGAAGCGGCCATTGGCGAGCCGAGGAACCGCGCCAGCTCGAACGGGCTGGTGAAGTCGCGCAGGGTGCCGTCAAGCAGCACCGCGCGTGCCGCGAAGCCGGCCGGGCCGGTTGACCAAACCGTCAGCAGGCAGCAGCGCAACGGCACTCTGCCCGCCAGCACGAAGCTCGCCGCGTCGAGCGGACAGGGCGGGGCCAAGCATGTGGGCAAACGGGCTCCTGCGGGTGGGTGGTGCGGCGGATGCCGCGACGGCACTTTCGAGCCGGGCCGTTGCGGCAACGTTGCAGTACGGCCGAACGTGGCAAGCGCCACACCCTCCCGCCGTCGGCCGCACCACAATCCCAGCCTGAACGGAACGCCCCACGATGCTCGAACTTTCCCTGCTCGGCCCGCTGCACCTGCGACGTGGCGGAGAAGTGCTGAACCTGCCGATACGCAAGACCCAGGCGCTGCTCTTGCTCCTGACGCTGGACGGCGCCATGGGCCGCGCGCAGCTTTGCCTGATGCTGTGGCCCGAGCTGCCCGAAGCCAGCGCTCGGCGCAACCTGCGGCGTGAACTGGCCCGGCTGCGCGAGATCGGTGCGGCCGACGCGGTGCTGGCCGACGCTGACCTGCTGCGCCCCGCCGCGCATCTGCACACCGACCTGCAACGCGCTGAACAGGCCCTGGCGCGCCACGCGCCCGACGACGCGCTGGCCCTCTGGCGCGGCCCGCTGGCCGAGGGGCTGGCGATGGCAGATGCGCCAGATTTCGAGCCCTGGCTGGCGGCTGCGCGCCAGCGTGCGCTGCGGTTGCGGCAGCGCGCGCTGGAGGCCAGCGCTGCGGCTCATGAAGCTCAGGGCGACGTCCTCACCGCCCTCGCCCGGATGCAAGCCCTGCTGGCCACCGATGGCTTGAACGAACGCCACCACCGCGAGGTGATGCGCCTGCTGGCGACTGGCGGCGATTGTGAAGCTGCACTGCGCCAGTTCGACGACTGCCAGGCCCTGCTGGCGGCCGAACTCGGCCTTCAGCCGATGGCAGAAACACTGGCTCTGGCGCAAGCGCTGCGCGGCTTGGCGCCGGCTGCACAGGCCACGCTGCCTGCTGCCCTGTTTGCGTCACTTTCGCCACCCGCCGCACCGCGCCCGCCACCCGCCTGGCCGGCCCAGTTGCCCTTTGTCGGCCGGGCGACCGAAGTGGCGCGGCTGCAGGCCGGCTGGGCGGCCGGCGCCACGCTGTTGATCACGGGCGTGGCGGGTGTCGGCAAGTCACGGCTGGCGATGGACTTTGCCTCGGCCCAAGGGCCTTATGCGCTGGTGCGTTGCCGGCCGGGCGATGCCGACATCGCCTTCGGCGCTTTCGCCCGCACGCTGCGTGCGCTGGCCGGCCAGCCGCCCGACTTGCGTGGGCTGGCGCCCTGGATCGTGGCCGAACTGGCGCGCCTGCTGCCCGAGCTGGCCGCCGCGCCCACACCACTGCAGACCGAAGGCGAGCGCCTGCGCTTCAATGAAGCCTGCATCCAGGCCTGGGCCGCGCTGGCAACCGACAGCTTCGACGCCGTGGTGCTGGACGACTGGCATCTGGCGGACGACGCCAGCCGTGCCCTGCTGGCCCGCGTGGCGGGGCGGCGGCGTGAGCAGGGTGGCCGGGGCGCAATCGAAATCCTGGTCTGCCGTGACGAGAGCCCGGGCCTGCTGCAGGCCGTGCAAACCGCGACTGATGCCGTGTGGGTGGCGCTGGAGCCGCTGCCGCAGGCGGCGGTGTATGAACTGGTGCAGCGTCTGTCGGGCGCCGCCGATCCGGCGCGTTTTGCCAGCCGGCTGGCGCGCGCCACCGGCGGCAACGCCTACTTCATCGCCGAGACCCTGCGTGACCTGGCCGAGAGCGCCGTGCTGGAAGTGGACGGCGAAGGCCGCTGGCGCACTGCGTACGACGGCGTCACCGAGGACTATCACGAACTGCCGATGGCCCGCAGCGTGCGCGAAGCCGTGCTGGCGCGGGTGCAGCGCCTGGGCGCGGGCCCGGCGCGGCTGCTCGAAGCCGCTGCGCTGGCCGGCGAGCCTTTCGGCGCGGCGCTGCTGGCTTCGGCCTGCGCGTTGTCGGAGCTGGAAGCGCTGACCGCCCTGGAACAAGCCGTGCAGGCGCAACTGGTGCGTGCCCATGAAGAAGGCGGTTACGGCTGGAGCCACGACCTGGCGCGCCAGGCGCTGGAGGCCGCGCTGACACCGGCCCGCCGCCGCTTGATGCACCACCGGCTGGCGCTGGCCGCCGAAGCCGCGGGCGCGCACCCCGCAGCGGCGCTGCACTTCGAGGCCTGTGGCGAGGCTGCAAGAGCCGTGGTTCATCGGCTCGCCGCCGGCAACGACGCGCACGCGCTGCACGCGCTGGCCGAGGCCGCGCGGCATTGGCAGATCGGCCTGGCCGACCAGCCCACGCCCGGCCAGGCCGTGGCGCTGCTGGCGCGCTTGCTCGACGCTGAATGGACGCTCGGCCACCCGGCTGCCGCCGAGGCCGCGTTCGACCGCCTGCCGCCGCTGCTGGCTGGCGGCGCCGTGCCGCCACCCGAGCTGGCCGATGCCCGCTTTCACATGGCCTATTACCTGTCGAAGTGTGGGCGCCCGCAGCACGCGCTCGAGGTTCTCGATGCGCTGGAAAACGCCAGCCCTTCGATGGCCCCGGCGGACCGGCAACGTTGGCTCAACATCCGTGTCGGCGTTTTGCACGAGCTCGGCCGCATCGACGAGGCATTGGCAGACGGCACCCAGGCACTGGCGCTGGCGCTCCCGGCCAGCCGCCAACGCGCCGAGGCGCTGGTCAGCCTGAGCACGGCGGAGTGGTCGGCCGGCCGCCTGCAAGCCGCGGTCGAGCATGCCGGCGAACTGATCGTTTTGTGCCTGCAACTGGGCGACGACCTGCGCCGCGCCCGCGGCCTGCTCCATCGAGGCTGCCTGCTCGCTGACCTGGGCGACAACCGGGCGGCTGAAGAAGACCTGCGCAGCGCCGCCACGCTGGCGGCACGTTTTGGCAATGTCTTCATGCAGCGCCTCGCGCTGTACAACCTTGGGTCCAACTATTCGGCGCAGACCCGCGCCGACGATGTGCTGGCCGTGGCCTTCGAGGGCTGGAAGCTGTCGGCCGGCCAGCCTGCAGACCAGCTCAGCATCATGTTCCGTGCCATGTTCGTCGAGTCGCACTTTGCGCGCGGCGAGTGGGGGCTGCTGTGGGCGCATGCCGTGCCGGCTGTCGATGAAGCGCTGGCCTTCGGCCAGCCGATGTCGATGTCCGGTGTGGCAGGGGCCGTGCTGGAGCCGCTGGCGGTGCTGGGCCAGTGGCCGCGTGCGCTGGCGCTGGTGCAGGCGCTGGAAGGCGGCATCCTGGCGCAGGCGCCGCATGCGGGCTACGACGTGTGGCTGGCCTGCGCGCAAGCCGCGTTGCTGCAGGGTGATGCGCCCGCCGCTGCGGCCTGGCTGGCGCGACTGGGGCCGGAGTCCGGCATCGAGCAGCCGCGGGTGCAGCGCCGGATGGCGCTGCTGATGGCCGAGCTTCAACTGGTGAACTTCAACCACCCGGCCCGCAGCCCCGACAGCAGCGCAGCCGCGCTGGCGCTGCTGCCCGCCGACGACGCCCCGGCGATGAACGACGAGTTGCGGCTGCGCGCGCTGGCGCTGCGCTGTCGCATCGGTGCCGACCCGGCCTTGCAGGCACGCGCCCGGCTGGCCTTGGCCGACCCGCAAGCGCATGCCGCCGCCGCGCTGATGCTCGAACGCGCCCTGGGCGATGCAGCAAGCGGTGCCGGCCTGGCAGCCCGCGTGCAGCGCCTTGCCGCCGGTCTGGCCGAATGGCCCGAAGTGCAGGCCAGCTTCATCGCGACCTGGCGCTGAAGGGCTGACGGGTCAGGCCGTCGTCAGCCGGCCCACCGCCTGCCGCAACACCCCCGCAACGGCCCCCGCCGATCATCGTGACTACGGTGCAAACCGCGCCGAAGTGTCTCAACCGGGAGCGCCCATGAAAAAGAATCTGAACCCGCTGCTGCTGGCGGCTGCCGGCCTGCTGGCCACAGCCACATCGGCTGCCCAGGCCAACCTGCTGGTCAATGGCAGCTTCGAAGACGGCCCCTCGCCGGGCACCACCTTCGTCAATCTGACGGGCGGCTCAACGGTCGTCACCGGCTGGACGGTCACCGGCTCGACCATCGACTACGTCGGCGGCCTCTGGGTTGCATCCGACGGCAGCCGGTCCATCGATCTGGACGGCAGCGTGGGCTCTCCCTACACCCATGGTGGCGTGGCGCAGACGTTCGCCACCACACCGGGCGCGCGCTACGAAGTGCGCTTCGATCTGGCCGGCAACCCGTACAACCTCCCCACCATCAAGCCGATGCGGGTTGCCGCCGCCGGGCAGTCGCAG
>JANOVJ010000558.1:0-1896 GCA_031417295.1 bacterium
CCACTAAGCGCCGGCCACGTTCGCCAGCGCCTGTTTCTGCTCGATCTCGGCCAGCTTGGCTTTCGTGCCGGCCTCGGCTGCCGCGAGTTCCTTCTCGCACTGCGTGCCATTGCACTCCTTGGCGATGCGCTGCTTCACCTCGGCCGCCTCCTTCAGCAGCGTCTGCCGCATCCGGTCGAAGAACGTGTCGCGATCGGCGAGGGTTGGAAACTGCGCCGGTATGAGCGTGATCGTCACCAGCGCCGGGTACTCGTGCGACGCACCGCTGGCGGCGTCGATCGCGACGCCGATCAAGCCACCGAAGAGAATGTTGCCGAAGGTGATGGCCTGGAACTGGCTCGTCATCGTGCCTGCGGCATCGAGGTACTTGTCCTTCTTGCAGATCACGCTCACGGCGCCCGAACTCTTGCTGATCGGGATCGAGCCTGGCGTCGGGTTGACGACGGCCAGCGGCTTCGAGTCGCGTGTCAGCGTGCAGACGGCGCCGCTCGGATCGGTGTCCACGGTGACGGTCTGGGTGGATCCCTTGGTCAGGGTGGCGCACCCCGCGTTCAACATCGCCAGCGCCGCAAGCGCAGCCAGGACAAGCATTCGCACTGGAGTCTCTCCCTCGATTTCGTTGTTCCAAAAGTTCGAGAGAATAGCCGTCGGGATTCGCCGAGCCGCTAGAGAAGAACCCTTTGCCGGTGCGCTGTCGTGGCATCGTGCCGGCGCGGCTAGGCTGGGCGGCGGGCGAGCCCGAACTGAACGAGTTGCCAAATGCCCATCACGGTCCGCTCCTCCCATGGCGTGCGCGTCGTCGCGGCGCTCGAAGCCTCAAAGGCGGCGATCGTGTTGATTGCCGGCTTCGGGCTGCTCTCGGCCCTCCATCAGGGCGCGGCGCAGGTAGCCGAGGACCTCGCGCGGCAGATGCACCTGAACCCGGCCAAGGGCTATCCGCAGATATTCATCGACCTCGCTCGCGACACCTCCAACGCCCAGCTTCGCCTGCTCGCCGCCGGCGCCTTTGGCTACGCGGCGATGCGCGGCATCGAAGCCTTCGGGCTGTGGCGGCGGCGCCGCTGGGCCGTGTGGTTCTCGGTCGCCAGCGGTGCGGTGTACGTGCCGATCGAGCTTTACGAAATCGCCCAGGGCTTCAGCGCGATCAAGCTCGTCACTTTGCTCGTCAACCTCGGCATCGTCGCCTGCATGGCGTACGCATTGCGCGTCTCGGGCGCCGGGCCTGACGTCTAGCGCTGGCTGCGCGCCTTGCGCTTGTCGATCTCGGCGAGTTGCGCCTTGAGCAGCAGTTGCAACACCCGCGCCGACTCCTCCGACATGCTGAGCACCGTGCTCGCTGCGCCCTCGCCATGCGGCGGCAGCGGCAGCACCAGCGCGTCGATCTCGGCCTCGATCAGGCCCTTGGTGTGGCTCATGCGCTTGTAGCGCTGGACTTCGATACGGTGGTTCTTCATCGAGCGACAGTTCTCCGTTCAGGGGGTACCGGGGACATAGCGCGCCAACAGGCCGCCAAACTCGCGCGGCCACTCGCGCAGCGCGCCTTCGGTGCCATCGAAGCGGCTGCGCAGGAACGCCAGCGAGAGCGCCTGTGTCGCCAGCTTGACCTGCGGGTTGAGCATCGCCCCGCCCGAGGTGGGGCGGTCGCTGAAGATGTTGTGCGAGCCGCCGCTGAAGACCGCCAGCATCTTGGGGCTGCCACCGATGGCCTCGAACACGGCCACGCGGTCGGCGGCGCCGGAATAGTAGCCGGGGACGCGGATCACGTCGTCGGTCGAAGTGATGTGCAGGCTCGGCACCATCACCCCGCCGAGGATGCGCGCCAGCGACACCTGGCTGTAGAACGGCGGCGATGAAATCACGATCGCCGCCTTGATCCGCGGGTCGCGGAAACTCCGC
>JANOVJ010000559.1:0-5586 GCA_031417295.1 bacterium
GGCGCGGCCCTTCAACTCCAGCAGCTCGCTGGCCGTCACTGAATACTTGCCCGACACAACGTCGACATCGACCCGGAACTCCACCTCGCGGTCGCCGTTGGAGAGCGTGCCCGAGGTGAATTCGTAGTCGGCCTGCTCGGCGGGCAGGCCGAGCGTGTCGGCGTCGTAGTCTTCGTACTCGACCGAGCGGATTTCGCCGCTCGCCAGGTCGAGCAGACCGGTGGACTCGACAACCGACTCGGCGAGTTCATCGGTGATGCGAATCGGCAGCTTCAGGTCCAAGGCCAGTCCTTTGTCGTCAAACGGTGCGAGGCATTCTAGGGCCGGCCTCTTCGGGCGGCGTGCGGCGGCCCTGCACGCGGCGCAGCAGGAACAGGCCGATCGACAGGTTCAGCACATTCCAGGCGATGCCATTCAAGAACGCCGCGTGGTACGAACCCGTCAGGTCGAACACCTTGCCCGACATCCAGCCGCCGAGCGCCATGCCGAGCATGGTGCACATCAATACCGTGCCGACACGCGCGCCGGCCTCGGCGGCGGGGAAGTGCTCACGCACGATGATGGCGTAGGAAGGCACGATGCCGCCCTGGAACAGGCCGAACAGGGCCGAGATGAGGTACAGCGAGACCAGGCCGTCGAAGGGCAGGAACAGCAACAGCGCCAGGCCCTGCAGCACCGAGCCGAGCAGCAGTGTGCGCAGGCCGCCGATGCGGTCGCAGATCACGCCCGAGACGAGCCGGCTGACGATGCCGAAGCCGAGCATCAGCGACAGCATCTCGGCCCCGCGCGCGGCGCCGAAGCCGAGGTCGCCGCAGTAGGCAACGATGTGAACCTGCGGCATCGCCATCGCCACGCAGCAGGCCACGCCGGCCACGCAGAGCAGCCCTTGCGCCTTCGTCATCGACAGCCCGAACGGCCGCTCGGAAGGCACGACCCTGGGCGCGCCGCCCACGCTCGCCGCCGGCACCGCGAGCGGCGGCCGCGGCCGCATCAGCAGCGCCAGCCCGGCCAGGCCCAGCCCGCAGAAAACGGCCAGGCCGAGGTAGGTCTGGCGCCAGCCCACGGTTTCGACGAAGTGCTGCACGATCGGCGGCCAGACCGCGCCGCCGAGGTAGTTGCCGCTGGCGCAGATGGCCACCGCAATGCCGCGCCGGCGCACGAACCAGAGCGAGGTGTCGGCGATCAGCGGCGCGAAGGTGGCCGAGCTGCCGAAGAAGCCGATCAACAGGCCGTGCGCGATGGCGAAGAGCCAGATGCTCTGCGACAGGGCGGCCGCAGTGAAGCCGGCGGCCAGGCCGGCGGCGCCGATGAGCAATGGCACGGTCACGCCGAAGCGATCCGCCAAGCGTCCCATCATCATGCCGCCGAGGCCGAAGCCGATCATCATCAGCGTGTAGGGCAGCGAGGCGTCGGCGCGGGGCACGCCGAAATCGGCCTGGACCGCGGGCAGTACCACGGCCACGACGTACATGCCGCTGCTGCCGATCATCATCAGCGCCAGCGTGACGGCCAGGCGCGTTGCGGCGTAGCGGGAGTCGGCGAGGTGTTGCATCGAAGGGCGTTCGGATGTCAAGCCGCTGGTGTCAACTCGGCCGCGAGCAGGGCCGCGATGTCCTGGCGCTCACCGAGCAGCCGCAGCACGTCGAGGTGATCTTCGCGCTCGAGGTAGAACCAGCGCGCGGGAAACCCCTCGATACCCCAGTGCCGCAACCCGGGCATGCCCATCTCCGCGGCGCGCGAGGGGGACCCCAAACCAGGCATGCGCTCCAGCCGTTGCAGGGCAGCGCGCGCGGCATCGAAGAAACGCGCACCGAGCGTCTGGCGCCCGCTCTCGGCGTACCACCGGGTGAGCGCCACCGCATCGCCTTGTGCAGCGGGGCGCAGCCGCGACAACTTCACCGCTTGCGTTCCAGTGCGGATTTGCGCAGTCTTGCCCAGTCGTCTTCAGTCAATGGCGTGGCCGGCCCTGAGTTCAAGCCCTCCTCGATCAACTCGCGCAGGCGCTTCGCGGCCTGCACTTCCTGGTCGCGGCGGATCAGCTCGCGCAGGTACTCGCTGGTGTTGCCGTACTCGCCGGAGCGCACCCGCTGGTCGATGAAGGCCCGCAGCGCTTCCGGCAGCGCAAAACTCATCGTCATGTTGCTCATGGGCAGGATGGTGCGAGCACTATCAATAGTTGTCAATCCCGGCGTGTTGCGTCAGAAGCGGAGCGACAGCCCCAGCAGTGCCTCGCCCTGCACCAGCGCATCGCCCTTCAACGCAACAACGCAGCCGCCGGAGCAGAAGAAGCCGCCGCTGCTGTTGATGAGGGTCACATAGCCGCGCAGTTCCATCCGCAACGCGAGCGAGGGCGCGAGCGGCTGTTCGTAGCCCAGCGCCAGGCTCATCGACGGCCGCACTTCGGACGACAGGCCGTCCAGGCTGGGCGACATGAAGGTGGCGCCCAGGCCGCCCGCGACATAGCCGCCGCGGCCGGCCGTGCCCTCGAAGAAATTGGAGCCGCCGAAGTGCAGGTAGCCGATGTTCATCGATACCGAGGTGGGCGAGCCCGCCGTCACCGAGCCGGGCGGCAGTTGCAGCGTGCTGCGCTGGCCGCTGGCGAAGAGTTGCACGTTGCGCGCCGAGTCGAGTGCCCAGTCGATGCTCACAGCGCCCGCGGCGCCAGACGAAAGATCGGCGGTGGCGCTGTTGTTGCCGGTCTGCTCGAACGAGCCGCCGCCGACGTAGCCGCCGTAGAACGTCAGCGCGTTCTGCGCTGCGGCGGGCAGGGCGGCCAGCAGGCCCCCGAGTGCGGCGGCCAATGCGATCCTGAGGTGGCGTGTGAGCTTCATCGGCAGATGCTAGCGCAGCCCCTTGCGCCGGTGCGGTGGTCTACGATGCCCGGCCATGCCGACACACCCCGCATTCCCGTTCCGCATTCACGGCCCGGCTCAGACCGTTCAACCGCTGCTGCTCGATTCGCCGCACAGCGGCCGCGACTTCCCGGCCGACTTCGGCGCCGCCGTGAGCGAGCACGCGCTGCGCGATGGCGAAGACTGCTTTGTCGACGAGCTCTGGCGGCCGGCCACCGAGCACGGCGCGTGGCTGCTGGCGGCGCGGTTCCCGCGCACCTACATCGACGCCAACCGCCACCACGGCGACATCGACCTTGCGCTGATCGAAGGCGGGCAGTGGCCGCACGAGTACCGGCCGAGCGGCAAGGCGGCCGTCGGCAAATCGCTGCTCTGGCGAACGCTCGACGACGGGCAGGCGATCTATGCGCGCAAGCTCAGCGTCGATGAAGTGCAATCGCGCATCGAACGCTGTCACGCGCCGTACCACCGCGTGCTGCGCGAGCGGATCACCGCGACGCAGGCGCGCTTCGGCCGCAGCTACCACATCGACTGCCATTCGATGAACGCGGTGGCCGGCACACAGGCCGGGGGCGATGCTGGCCAGCCGCGCGCCGACTTCGTTCTCGGCGATCTGGACGGCACGAGTTGCGACCCGGCATTCACCGCGTTCGTCCGCGAGGTGCTGGCCGCCATGGGCTACGCCGTGAAGGTGAATGACCCGTTCGGGGGCGTTGAACTCGTGCGCGCCTATGCCGACCCGCGTGCCGGCCGGCACAGCCTGCAGCTTGAAGTGAACAAGCGGCTCTACATGGACGAAGCCACGCGGGCCCCGCATGCCGGGTTCGAGGCGTTGCAGAGGAACCTGATGGCCCTCGTCGAGGCGCTGCTCGACTACACCGGCGCGTCGTCGAGCAGGGCCTGAGCATCACCGCCCGCTTTGACGGCCCAGCGCAACTTGGCCGAGCTGGACCGCGGGTTGGCGCGTTGTTCTTCGAATGATGGCCGCACAAATTCCGGCGCCACGCGCGCATAGATGCCGGCGCGCTCGCCCGACTGGAACGCCTTCTTCACGCGCCGGTCCTCGCCCGAATGAAAGCTGAGAATCGCGACCCGCCCGCCGGGCTTCAGGCAGGCTGGCAGGTGCGCGAGGAACTGGTCGAGCGCACCGAACTCGTCGTTCACGGCGATGCGCAGCGCCTGGAACGTGCGTTGCAGCGCCTTCTTCGTTTCCGCCTCGCGCTCGGCTGGCGGCAGGCCGCGCTTCAACGCCGCTTGCAGTGTTTGCCGCACCCGCAAGGCCAGCTGGGTCGTGGTCTCGATGTACTGGCCTTGCAGCGCCGCCGCCAGCGGCGCGGCATGGGGCTCGTCGGCGTTGTCTTCCAGCAGCTCGCGCAGGCGCTGCCGCGTCACCGATTGGAGCAAGGCCGACGCGCTCTGGCCCGTGGTCGGGTCCAGCCGCAGGTCGAGCGGGCCGTCGGTCTTGAAGCTGAAGCCGCGTGCCGGGTTGTCGATCTGCATCGACGACACCCCCAGGTCGGCGAGCACCACATCGAAACCGCCCCCGGCCTCGGGCAACAGCGTCGACACGGCGGCGAAGTTCAGGTGGCGCAGCACGAGCACCGATTCATCGAACCCCAGGCCGCGCAAGCGCGCCGTGGTGCGCGGCAATTCGAGCGGGTCGGCATCGATGCCGAACAGGCGCCCGCCCGGCGCCAGCAGCGGCATCAGTTGTTGCGCGTGGCCGCCGTAACCAAGCGTCGCGTCGAGACCGACTTCGCCGGGCTGGGGGTTCAGCAGCGCCAGAATTTCGCGCACGCAGATCGGCCGGTGCATGCCGGCGGGCGTCTGGCCCCGCTCCAGCACCTTGTGCAACTCGGCGGCGTGCTGTTCGGGGTTCAGTTCCTTGTACTTCTCCTCGAAGCGGCGCGGGTGCGTGCCCGCGTACCGTGCGCGGCGCTTGTGGGGAACAGCTTCTTCGGTCATCGCCCGATTGTCCGGCAGCGACGCGCGCCGACGCTGGTAGCCTGCAGGCTGTTCGCAGTTGCCGGGAGCGGCCCATGAATCTGAAATCGACCCGAAGTCGCGGCCTCGCTCTGCTGCTGAGCCTTGGCGCCGGCGCAGCGTTGGCCCAGGGCCAGCAAGTCACGGCGCTGTGCTCCACCGACCAGAGCTGGTGCGAACTCGCGGCCAAGGAATTCCAGGCCGAGACCGGCATCAAGGTGTTGCAGGTGCGCAAGGCGACCGGCGAGGCGCTGGCGCAACTGCGTGCCGAAGCCGCGAACCCGAAGACCGACCTGTGGTGGGGCGGCACCGGCGACCCGTTCCTTCAGGCCGCCGAAGCCGGCCTGCTGCAACCGTACCGGCCGGTCTACATCAACGACCTGCACGCTTGGGCGGTGCGCCAGTACGCGATGAGCGGCAACATGGTCGGCGGTTTCTACACCAGCGCGATCGGCTTTGGCTGGAACGAGGACGTGCTGAAGAAGAAGAAGCTGCCCGCGCCGAAGTGCTGGGCCGACCTGGCAGAACCGAAGTACAAGGGCGAGATCGAAACCTCGCACCCGGCCTCCAGCGGCACCGCCTACACCATCCTTGCCGGGCTGGTGCAACTGATGGGCGAGGACGCGGCGTTCGAGTACCTGAAGAAGGTGCACAAGAACGTGGTCCAGTACACGCGCAGCGGCACCGCGCAGGCCAAGAGCGTGGCCAAGGGCGAGGTGGGCATTGGCGTGAGCTTCATCTTCGGCTTCGA
>JANOVJ010000560.1:0-5724 GCA_031417295.1 bacterium
GGCGTCATCATGGAATCGCTTCCGGTCGATCGCATCGTGGCCGGCCTGCCGGCTGCGCTGGCGGATCTGGCCGAAGACCGCTGGGCGCAGGCCGCCGAAGCGATCATGACCACCGACACCCTGCCCAAGGCGGCGTCGCGCCAGGTGCGCATCGACGGCCGCACCGTCACGGTCACGGGCATCAGCAAGGGCGCCGGAATGATCCGCCCGAACATGGCGACGATGCTCGGCTTCATCGCCACCGATGCGGCGGTGGAGCCGGCGCTGCTGCGCGCGCTGGTGAAGGAGGCGGCCGATCGCTCGTTCAACCGCATCACGATCGACGGCGACACCTCGACCAACGATTCGTTCGTGCTGATCGCCAGCGGCCAGGCCGACAACGCACCGATCGCGCAATTCGACAGTGCCGATGGCACCGCGCTGCGCGACGCGGTGATCGCGGTGGCCGAGCAACTCGCGCAGGCCATCGTGCGCGACGGCGAGGGTGCGACCAAGTTCATCACGGTGCAAGTGGACGGCGGGCGGACCGAGGCCGAATGCCGGCAAGTGGCCTACGCGATTGCTCATTCGCCGCTGGTGAAAACGGCCTTCTTCGCGAGCGACCCGAACCTGGGGCGCATCCTCGCCGCGGTGGGCTATGCGGGGATTGCCGACCTGGACCAGACCCTGATCGAGCTCCACCTCGACGACGTGCTCGTCGCCGTGCGCGGCGGCCGCAACCCGGCCTATCGCGAGGAAGACGGCCAGCGCGTGATGAAGCAGAGCGAGATCACGGTGCGCGTGAGCCTCGGCCGCGGCGCCGAGCAGGCCACGGTGTGGACCTGTGACCTGAGCTACGACTACGTGAAGATCAACGCCGACTACCGCTCCTGAACCGGACTTGAGCGGCCCGGCCGCCCCTAGGGCTAGGGGGTCGCGCGGCGATTCGTCGGTCGCGCGCCACGGTTTGGTATTTGTGCCCTTGAGCACGTGCCACGCACGCTGCTAGCATCGCGGCCTTCACCTGAAAGCGCCGCCCATGAAACCACTCAACCCGACTCGCCTGCACGCCGCCCTGCGCGGCGAGCCGCGCGCTGTTGGCACTTGGGTGCCGGGGCGGCTCGCGGTCCGCTCTTCGCAGACCGCCCTTCGGTCCGGCTCCCGCTTCGGCGGCCTGCCGGTACCGAACCACTAGCCCTCCCAGCGCCAACCGCGACCCGGTCGCCGTTCCGCTGTGAGTCCAGCGGAAGGCCCGGATTTCAGTCGCTTCCGTTGTTGTCGTTGTCATCGTCAATCGCCGCCGCCCACAAGGCTGCGCGGCGCGCCAGGAACCCACCGGAACCTGGCATCGAGGGAGATGTTTGTGAGCAAGACCTTGCGCCTTTTCCTGGTCCCGCTGTGGGCCACGCTATGGCAGGCGGTGCCCACCGCGCTGCGCCGCCGCTTGCGCGTGCCGGCAGGCGATCTGCTGCGCGACGCCACCTATCGCCGGCTGTGGACCTCGATCCTGATCAGCTCCTTCGGCGGCCAGGTCACGATGCTCGCGCTGCCGCTCACCGCGGCGGTGCTGCTCCACGCCACGCCGACGCAGATGGGCTGGCTCACCTTCACCGAGATCGTGCCCTTCGTGCTGTTCTCGCTGCCCTCGGGCGTGTGGCTCGACCGGGTGAAGAAGCTGCCGGTCTACATCGTCGGCGAGACCGCGCTCGCCTTCGTTGTGGCCAGCGTGCCCTTCGCGTGGTGGATGGGCTGGCTGAGCATGACCTGGCTCTACGTGGTCGGCTTCGTGATCGGCGCCGTCTACACCACCGCCGGCACGGCGGCGCAGATCGTGCTGACGCAGGTGGTGGCGCGTGAGCGGCTGGTCGAGGCGCACGCGAAGAACGCGCTGGCGAGTTCGGGTGCCGAGGTCGCCGGGCCGGGCCTGGCCGGCGCGTTGATCAAGGCGATGGGTGCGCCGCTGGCTTTGCTCGCCGATGCGGTGTTGCTGCTCGTCTCGGCGGCCATCCTGCGCGGCATCCGCGTCGACGAACAGCGCCTGATCCGCAGCGACGCGCATTTCTGGCGCGACTTGATGGCCGGCGTGCGCTTCGTCCGCAGCCAGCGCCTGCTGGTGGCGCTGGCGGCGGCGGTGGGCGGCTGGCAGATGTGCCAGAACGCGGCGCTGGTGGTGCAGATCCTGTTCGCGACGCGCACGCTCGGCCTGTCGGAGCAGGCGGTCGGTTTGAGCTACGTCGGCATGGGCGTGGGCACCGTGTTCTCCAGCCTGTTCGGCAACCGCATCTCCAAGCGCCTCGGGCCGGGGCCGTGCCTGGTGCTGGGCATCGCGGTCTGCGGTGTCGGTTGGCTGGCGGTGTCGGCGGCACCGGCCAACGCCTGGGGCGTGGCCATCTTTGCGTTGACGCTGCTTTGCTACTCGTTCGGCGCGGTGCTGATCTTCATCAACTTCCTGGCCTTGCGCCAGGCCGTGACGCCCGAGCCGTTGCTGGGGCGGATGACGAGCACGATGCGTTGGCTGATCCTGCTGCCGGCTGGGCCCGGCGCGCTGATCGGCGGCTGGCTGGGCGAGCACCACGGGCTGCGCGCGTCGCTCGCATTCGCCGGCGGGGCGGCGTTGGTGCTGGCGCTCGTTGCGTGGCGGCACCCGGTGATCCGTAACGTGCGTGCGCTGCCCAAGCCCGAGTCGGCCGACGATCAACTGGGCGTCGAAGCGACGGTTCGCGCGGTGCCCGAAACGGTGTGATCGCTCGCCTGCGATCAACCCCGAAACACCCCGACAAAGGAGACGCGATGGACCCGCTGCTGATCGACGTGCCCGAGCGCATCGAGACCGACCGTTTGCTGCTGCGCTGCCCGCTGCCGGGTGATGGCGCGGCGCACAACGCTGCGGTCTGCGAATCGCTGGCCGAACTGAAGCCGTGGCTGCCGTGGGCGCAGGCGGCGCCGACACTGGACGAGTCGGAGTTGCAGTGCCGACGCATGCATACCGGCTTCCTGCAACGCGAGAGCCTGGTGGTGTTCTTGTTCGAGCGCCGCAGCGACGGCAGCGAGGGCCCGCTGCTCGGCGGCAGCGGCCTGCACCGCATCGACTGGGCCGTGCCGCGCTTCGAGATCGGCTACTGGCGGCGCAGCGGGCAGGGCGGGCGCGGGCTGATCGTCGAGGCGGTGCAGGCGCTGAACCGCATGGCCTTCGACCGCCTCGGCGCACGCCGGGTCGAGATTCGCATGGACCCGCGCAACGAGCGCAGCGTTCGGGTCGCCGAGCGGGCGGGCTTCACGTTCGAGGGCGTGTTGCGACAGGACTCGCTCGACGCTGCAGGGCAACCCCGAGACACCCGTGTCTATGCGCGCGTTCGGGGCGTCGAGGAAGCCTGACTCAAACACAAACGCCTCGGCAAGCCGAGGCGCTGTTGAGAAAGCCGCGCTTGTTCAGCCCTGGCGACGACGCCGAGCAACGAAGCCGACGGCACCCAGGCCGGCCAGCATCAGCGCATAGGTTTCCGGCTCGGGCACGGCTGCGGTCAGCGACACGGCATCGAGCGAACCGCCATACGACTGGGAGGTGCCGACCGCCTGGAACATCAGCGACGCCGGGCCTTCAGCGCCGGTGACCCACAGGTTCTTGACTGCCCAGGTGTGGCCGCTTGCCGCGCCGTCGCCGGTGAACACGCCTTGCGACGAACCGTTCCAGAACACCTCGATCCCGTTCGACGCGCTCGACACGCCTTCGCGCGGCGAGTAGGCAAAGCTCAGCGCGTAGCGCTGGCCGAATGTGGTGTCGATGGTCTGCCACATCTCGCTGTTCGCGGTGGTGTCGAGTTCGACGAAGTTGACGCCGTC
Organism: bacterium; assembly: GCA_031417295.1. Classification (GTDB taxonomy): domain Bacteria; phylum Pseudomonadota; class Gammaproteobacteria; order Burkholderiales; family Burkholderiaceae_C; genus CAIKUF01. The sequence continues at coordinate 3,820 of JANOVJ010000560.1, forward strand.
GTAGGCGGCGCCGGCCACGTTGTTGCGCAGTTCGATGCCGGCCTTGCCGCCAGTCCAGCCGCTGAGGTTCGAGTAGATGTTCCAGCTGTTGGCGCCTTGCGCATCGGCCTCGAAGCTGCCGTTGGTGACGAGGTTGGCCGAGGCCATCAGGGGCGCCGCCAGCAGGGCAGCAAGAGCGATTCGACGCATGGGATAAGGCTCCGTTGGAATGCACGACATGTGCACCGTGAGAACAGTGTCCCGGCCCGCCGCGCGCCGCGTAACCCTCTGACTCGGGGGCCGCGCAGCCTCAGGCAGGCGAAGCGTGAATTGCCTCACGCGGCGCGAAGCGATCGACCGCGTCGGTGATGAGAGAGTCGATGCCGGCAAGCCACAGCCGTTGCGCAGCGGCGGAGTCGTTGACGGTGTAACAGAGCGCTTTCATCCCGGCGCCGTGGACGCGGGACAGCAGTGTGTCGTCGATCAACTTGTGATTGAAGACGACTGCAACGCAGGCCAGCGCCTGCGCTTCAGCGAACCAGCCGCTGCGCAAGGTGTCGAGCAGCAAGGCGCGGGGCAACGTGGGCTCGGCTTGCTGCGCCGCCGCCAGCGCGTCGGGGCGGAACGAGCTGAGCAGCGGCTTCACCGCTTCGTCGACCCACAGGCCCGCGGCGTGCTGGGCGACGACGCAGCCGGTTTCAGCCTCGGCCCCCGAAGTGGGCTTGATCTCGATGTTGAGCGCGAAGCCGTTGTGCAGGCAGTAGCGTGCGATGCCGTCGAGGCTGGGAAGGGGCTCGCCCGCGTAGCCGCGGCTGTGCCAGGCGCCGGCATCGAGGCGCGACAGGTCGCTCCAGTTGCGATCCCCGGCGATGCCGTGCGCTGGCGTCGTGCGCTGCAAGGTGTCGTCGTGAAGCAGGAACGGCACCCCGTCGGCGCTGAGCTTGACGTCACACTCGAAGGCGCGGTAGCCGTGGCCTGCGCCGACGCGAAAGGCGGCCAGCGTGTTCTCGGGCGCCAGCTTGCCGGCGCCGCGGTGGGCAATCCAGCGCGGGTACGGCCAGGGCCTGCCTGTCGTCATTCGATGCGCGCCTGCGTCTGCGGGTCGAACCAATGCAGGTGCGCGTTGGCCGGGTGCAGCGTGACCGTGTCGCCGCCCTTCGGTGGCGCCAGGCTGCTGTCGACGCGCAGCGTGAACGGCGCGTCGCCGACATGGCCGTGCACCAGCCGCTCGGCGCCGAGCATCTCGATCGTCTCGACTTGCATCGGCCAACCGGCCGCGCCCGAACCGTCGACATTGCCGTGCTCGGGCCGCAGCCCCAGGATCAGCTCGCCCGCACGCGGCGCGGCCCGCGACAGCGTGAGCGTCCGGGTGCCGACGACGAAGCGCGAACCGTCGGCGCGGCCGGCCAGCAGGTTCATCGGCGGCGAGCCGATGAAGCTGGCGACAAAGGTGGTGGCCGGCCGGGCGTAGACCGCTTCCGGCGCGCCGAACTGTTCGACCCGGCCGGCGTTCATCACGATCATGCGTTGCGCCAGCGTCATCGCCTCGACCTGGTCGTGCGTCACGAAGAGCGAGGTCACGCCCAGGTCGGCGTGGAGCTTCCTGATCTCCAGCCGCGTCTGCGCGCGCAGCTTGGCGTCGAGGTTGGACAGCGGCTCGTCGAACAGGAACACCTGCGGTTGGCGCACTATCGCGCGGCCCATCGCGACCCGTTGGCGCTGGCCGCCCGACAGCTCGCGCGGCTTGCGTTCGAGCAAGGGGCCGAGCTGAAGAATCTTCGCCGCCTTGTCGACCCGGGCCTTGATCTGATCGACCGGCACCTTGGCGATCTTCAGGCCGTAGGCCATGTTGTCGAACACGCTCATGTGCGGGTAGAGCGCGTAGTTCTGGAACACCATCGCGATGTCGCGCTCGGACGGCTCGAC
>JANOVJ010000561.1:0-6676 GCA_031417295.1 bacterium
GGTTGCCCAATTGCGCCAGCACGGTGTCGGGAATGTCGAGCGGGTTCTGGGTCACGAAGTAGACGCCGACACCCTTGCTGCGCACCAGCCGCACCACGAGCTCGATGCGTTCCACCAGCGCCGCCGGCGCGTCCTTGAACAGCAGGTGGGCCTCGTCGAAGAAGAACACCAGCTTGGGCGCGTCTTGGTCGCCCACCTCGGGCAGGGTCTCGAACAGCTCGGACAGCATCCACAAAAGGAAGGTCGCATACACGCGCGGGCTGTTCATCAGCTTGTCGGCGGCGAGGATGTTGACGACGCCCTGGCCGTCGCTGGTCTGCATCAGGTCGGCGATGTTGAGCATCGGCTCGCCGAAGAAGACGTCGCCGCCCTGTTCGCCGAGTTGCAGCAGCCCGCGCTGGATCGCGCCGACGCTGGCCGCACTCACATTGCCGTATTCGGTCGTGAACTGGGCCGCGTTCTCGCCCACGTGCTGCAACATCGCGCGCAGGTCTTTCAGGTCGAGCAGCAACAGGCCGTTGTCGTCGGCGACCTTGAACACCAGGCTCAGCACGCCCTGCTGGGTTTCATTGAGCGCCAGCATGCGCGCCAGCAGCAGCGGGCCGAGGTCGCTGACGGTCGCGCGCGCCGGGTGGCCCTGGGCCTGCTTGGCATCGGCGAACACGTCCCACAGCGTGGTCGGGCAGGCGATGGATTCAGGCGGCACGATGCCGCGTTCCTTCAGCGTGGCCGCGAGCTTGGCGCCGATGCTGCCGGCCTGGCTGATGCCCGTCAGATCGCCCTTCACGTCGGCCAGGAACACCGGCACGCCGCGGCGGCTGAAGTTCTCGGCCAGCGTCTGCAGCGAGATCGTCTTGCCGGTGCCGGTGGCGCCGGTGATCAAGCCGTGGCGGTTGGCCAGCGCGGGCAGCAGGTGGCACTCGATGGCCTCACGCTGGGCAAGAAGAATCGGGTCGGCCATGGGGTGCTCCGGGGGCGGGACAGGCGGGAACCCGGAGTCTATCGTCGCGAGAGAAGCGGGGCACCGCCAGAGGCCGCTGCGGTCCGGCTCCCATGAATGAGAGAGGGAGCCCCGCTGTTTCAGTACCGGGCCGTGGTGCTGCGCCGCGCAACCGCGCCCACGCCCACAAGGCCGGCCAGCATCAGCGCATAGGTGCCGGGCTCGGGAACCGCGGTCTGGACGTTGGTGAACGAGAACTGGTGGTCGTTGTAGTCGCGGTCGCCACCGCCCTTGATGTCCTCGAAGCCGATCCAGGTGCGGCCCGTTTCCTGGTGGTTGTAGATCACGTTGGCGTGGGCCAGGCTGTCGGCGTTGCCGGCGCCGCTGCCGGTGTGGAAGGCCTCGCCGGTGGTCACGACATGGAGCACGATGTCGAGCTGGGTGCCGGCGGCGAACGAGCCCAGGTCCAGCGTGGTGCCGGCGGCCGTCGAGTGGTTGGCAAAAATCTGCGCGCCGCCGTTGACGCTGATCAGGCTGTCGTAGCCGGCATCGCTGCCTTCGAAGCGGATGATCACATGGCCGCCGGTGGCGACCAGCGTGTCGCCCAGTGCGGCCTGCGCTTGCGGGGCGGCGAAGGCGGCGAACAATGCGGCTGCGGCGGCGATGCGTTTGGTTGAAGTCGACATGGGGTACTTCCGTGAGGTTTGTTGAAGTCGGTGCTGAGAAGAGGGGCCAGAGAGGCCACGGCCCGGTTCGAGGCCTGTGTTTTGCGAACAACTTCATTGCAAGCGATGAGCGGTGCGCGGCCAATCCCCCGTCCCAATGGAGCGGCGTGCAAAGTTGGCGTGAATGCCCGTTGCGCGCGCCTGGCTCGCGGTGCGCGGGGCGGGCAAGGGCGCGCCGCTAAAATCGGCGCCTTCTACTTTTCGTTCACCGACAAGCCGGCCTCACCCGAGGCCCGAGGAGCGTGCCTTCATGGCCGGACATTCCAAGTGGGCCAACATCCAGCACCGCAAGGGGCGCCAGGACGACAAGCGCGGCAAGGTCTGGACCCGCGTGATCCGCGAAATCATGGTCGCGGCCCGCCTCGGCGGTGGCGACCTGGGCATGAACCCGCGGCTGCGGCTGGCGGTTGAAAAGGCCAAGGCCGTCAACCTGCCCGCCGACACGGTGAAGAAGAACATCGACAAGGCGACCGGCAACCTCGAAGGCGTGAACTACGAGGAAATCCGCTACGAGGGCTACGGCATCGGCGGCGTGGCGGTGATCGTCGATTGCATGACCGACAACCGCGTTCGCACCGTGGCCGAAGTGCGCCATGCGTTCAGCAAGTACGGCGGCAACCTGGGCACCGAGGGCTCGGTCGCGTTCCAGTTCAAGCACTGCGGGCAGTTCGTGTTCGCGCCCGGCACGAGCGAAGACAAGGTGATGGAAGTGGCGCTCGATGCCGGCGCCGAAGACGTGCTGACCGACGCCGATGGCGCGGTCGAGGTGCTGTGCGCGGCGCCCGATTTCGAGGCCGTGAAGGCCGCGCTCGAAGCCGCCGGCTTCAAGCCCGAACTGGCCGAGGTGACGATGCGGGCCGAAAACAGCGTCGAGCTGTCGGGCGACGACGCGACGCGGATGCAAAAGCTGCTCGACGTGATCGAGGATCTCGATGACGTGCAGGACCTCTATCACAACGCCGAGTTGGCCGAATGAAGGTTCTGGTGATCGGTTCCGGCGGACGAGAGCACGCACTCGCGTGGAAGATCGCCGCCTCGCCGCGGGTGCAAAAGGTGTTCGTCGCGCCGGGCAACGGCGGTACGGCGCGCGACGCGCGGCTACAGAACATCGCGATCGGCGAGGTGCAGGCGCTCGCCGATTTCGCGCAGGCCGAGAAGGTGGCGCTGACGGTCGTCGGCCCCGAGGCCGCGCTCGCGGCCGGTGTGGTCGACGAATTCCGCGCCCGTGGCCTGCGCATCTTCGGCCCGACGAAGGCTGCGGCGCAGCTCGAAAGTTCGAAAGCGTTCGCGAAAGACTTCATGCAGCGCCACGGCATCCCGACCGCGCTGTACGCCAGCTTCACCGACCCGGCCGCCGCCCATGCGCATGTGGCCCGCCACGGCGTGCCGATCGTCGTCAAGGCCGACGGCCTGGCGGCGGGCAAGGGCGTCGTGGTCGCGATGACGGCCGACGAGGCGCACCAGGCGATCGACTGGATGCTGGAAGGCAACGCTGCGGGCGTGCAGCACAACGCGGGCGGCGCGCGGGTCGTGATCGAGGAGTTCCTGACCGGCGAAGAGGCCAGCTTCATCGTGATGTGCGACGGCCGCAACGTGCTTTCGCTCGCCACCAGCCAGGACCACAAGCGGCTTCAGGATGGTGACCAGGGCCCGAACACCGGTGGCATGGGCGCCTACTCGCCGGCGCCGGTGGTGACGCCGAATGTGCATGCGAAGGTGATGCACGAAATCATCAACCCGACCATCGCCGGCATGGCGACAGACGGCGTGCCGTTCACCGGCTTCCTCTACGCCGGATTGATGATCGACACCCATGGCCAGGTCAAGGCGCTCGAATTCAACACCCGGCTCGGCGACCCCGAAACCCAGCCGATCCTGCTGCGCCTGAAGAGCGACCTGTTTGACGTGTTCATGCACGCCACCGACGGCACGCTCGACCAGGTGGCGCTGCAATGGGACCGCCGGGTCGCCCTCGGCGTGGTGATGGCGGCAGCGGGCTATCCGCAAACGCCGCACCCGGGCGACACCATTGGCGGCCTGCCGCACGACGCCGAGGACGTGATGGTGTTCCACGCCGGCACCGCCGAACATGCCGGCGAGGTCGTGACCGCGGGTGGCCGGGTGCTGTGCGTGACGGCCCTGGGCGACTCGGTGAAGCTCGCGCAGCAACGCGCTTACGAGGCACTCGCCGGCATCGGGTTCGCGGGTGTGCAGTACCGGCGCGACATCGGGTTTCGGGCGATCAAGCGCTAGTTTCTTGCCAGCAACAGCATGGAGTCACCCATGATCCGCCACACCGTCGCGTTCAGGCTCAAGCACCCGCCAGGGTCGCAGCCCGAGCTTGACTTTCTGCAAGCGCTGCAAAGGCTGAGCGCGATTCCCGGGGTGCGAGATTTCGAGTGCCTGCGCCAGACCGGGGCCAAGAACAACTACACATTCGGCGCCTCGATGGCGTTCGCGTCGGCGCAGGACTACCAGGCCTACAACGACCATCCCGACCACGCCCGCTTTGTACAGACCCGGTGGCAACCTGAGGTCATCGATTTCATCGAACTCGACTACGAGCCGCTCGCCGGCCTTTGAGCTGAACCTTCAGCCTGCGCCCCATGTCGTCGCTGCCCGCCGTTGATGCGACCGTTGCCAAGCTCGGCGCGCTGGGCATCGCACTGCCACCCGGCCCGGTGCGGGTGGACGGCTACGGCGACAGCGAAGCCCTCTCGGAAGCCCTGCTCGCCCTGATCCGCAGCGGACACAAGCGCGCCGGCACCGGCCTCCTGTGGGCTTGTGAGGCCGAGGCCCAAGCGCTGCCGAGGGTGGGCGACATCGAGGTCGTGATCGACCACCGCAACGAGCCCGTGCTCGTGACCCGGCTCATCCGCGTGGAGATCGTTCCCTACTGCGATGTGACTGCCGAGTACGCCGCCATCGAAGGCGAGGGCGACGGCTCGCTGGACTACTGGCGCAAGGCGCACTGGGCCTACTTCTCCCGCGAGTGCCAGCGCATCGGCCGCGAACCGGCTGAGACCATGCCAGTCATCTGCAGCGTGTTCGAGTTGCTGAACGTCGTGCCGTCGCCCGGCCCGACGGCCTGACCGGGGCGAAGGGAACTGCAATGACCTTGCTCGTCCCGATGCGCACCGACGCCTATGCCGCCTACAAGGCAGCCGAGGTGGCCGGCTACGCGGACGAAAAGGTGAGGGCCGGGGTGTGGGCGAAAGAGGGCGCGCTGGAGCGCTCGCTGGCGGAGATCGAGAGCCTGTTGCCGCGCGGCCTTGCAACGCCCGACCACCATCTGTACGAGATGGTGGCGGCCGAGGGCGGGCCGCCCGTCGGCTATCTGTGGTTCGCGGTCGAAGAGCGCAGCGGCCACCGCGGCGCGTACGTCTACGACGTCGAAGTGCTCGCGCCGTTTCGCCGCCAGGGGCACGCCAGGCGGGCGTTCCAGGCGCTTGAAGCGATCGTCGCTTCGATGGGCCTGGCGCGGATCGCGCTCCACGTTTCGGGCTTCAACACCGGCGCGCAAGACCTGTACCGCCAGCTCGGCTTTGCGGCCACCGGCATCAGCATGCTCAAGACGCTGGGCGAGCCGGGCCGGTGAATGCGCACATCACCTCATGCAACTGCACTGGCCCACGCTCGAGCTGCTGCCTGGCTGCATCGCCGCGCTGGAACGCGGCAGGTCGCAAGACACCTCGCGCGCGGAAGTGGCCTCGCGCGAGGAGCTCGAGCGCATCGCCAAGGACCCGACGGCCTGCGTGGCCGGGCTGGTCGATCGCGATGCCAAGAGCGGCCCGGTCACGCTGCCCGACGGATCGACCGTTCCGCGCCTGCCCGGCGTGCGCCGCTGGCTCTGGGACGGTGAGTTCTGCGACATCATCAGCCCGCGCTGGCGGCAAGGCTCCAGCGCGCTGCCGGCGTACTGCCTGGGGCACATCGGCTGTTCGGTCGTACCCTGGAAGCGCCGCGAAGGCTACGCCACGATGGCCTTGCGCCAGATGCTGCCCCAAGCCCGAATCGAAGGACTCACGCTTGTCGAGATCACCACGGACCCCACGAACCATGCGTCACAGCGCGTCATTGAAGCCAACGGCGGCGTTCTCTTCGAGCGTTTCATCAAGCCCGCGCCATACGGTGGCGGCGAGGGCCTGCGTTACCGCATCGCGCTCAGCTGACACCTCGAACTTCTCGAACTCATGAACACCGCCGCCGTTCGCGACTACCTGCTCGGCCTGCAAGACCGCATCATCGACGCGATGCAGGCCGCAGACGGCACGCCGTTCGTTCGCGACCACTGGATTCGCGAGCCGGGGAGCAAACTGGAAGGCGAAGGCCTGTCGCGCCTGGTCGAAGAAGGCGGCCTGCTCGAACGTGGCGGTTGCAGCTTCAGCCACGTGAAGGGCCGTTCGCTGCCGCCCACCGCCACGCAGCACCGCACCCACCTGGCCGGTGCGCCGTTCGAGGCGATGGGCGTCTCGCTCGTGTTCCACCCGCGCAACCCGTATGTGCCGACGGTGCACATGAACGTGCGGATGCTGGCCGCCTTCCCGGCCGACGGCGAACCAGTGACATGGTTCGGTGGCGGCATGGACCTGACGCCCTACTACGGCTTCGAGGAAGACGCGCAGCACTTTCACGCCACCTGCCGCGACGCGCTGGCGCCGTTCGGCGACGACAAGCATCCGCGTTTCAAGCAGTGGTGCGACGAGTACTTCTTTCTCAAGCACCGCGCCGAGCCGCGCGGCATCGGTGGCGTGTTCTACGACGACTTTTCCGAGCTGGGCTTCGAGCAGAGTTTTGCGATGACCCGCGCCGTCGGCGACGCCTTGCTGCCCGCCTACCTGCCGATCGTGCAGCGCCGCCGCGACATGCCCTACGGCGAACGCGAGCGCGACTTTCAGGCCTACCGGCGCGGGCGCTATGTCGAGTTCAACCTCGTTTTCGACCGTGGCACGCTGTTCGGCCTGCAGTCGGGCGGGCGCACCGAGTCGATCCTGATGTCGATGCCGCCGGT
>JANOVJ010000562.1:0-2707 GCA_031417295.1 bacterium
GACGCCGGCGTACCGCAGGACAAGCAGGACGAGCACGTGCAGACCCTGAACAACTCGCTCGCCGCGGCCTTCACCGCCAAGACGGCGTCGATCTCGAACGAGCGGATGGACGCCCTGAAGGCGCGCCTCGACCGGCTGGAAGAGTTGCTGCCCGAGGCGCTCGACATCGACCTTGACGAAGACATCGTGCGCGACCTGCCCGGCCACGAGAGCGACGATCTTGAGGTGGTGGCCGACGGCGGCTCGATGCCCACGCCGGCCATGCTTTCCTGGGCCCGTGAGCTGCAGGTGGGCGGCTGGTACATGCTCGATTACCGCAACCGCAACGAGCAGGTGCAGCTCGCCTGGCAAGGCATGCGGCGGCAGCTCACGCTGTTCGTGTCGCCGCAGGGCCGGGGCATCCTGTTCCAGCAGCACCGGCTGGCGGCGTTCCTGCAGGCCGGATTGCTGGTGCCGGCGCAGGACGAGGCGCTCACCGTGCGCGCCACGCGCAGCGCGCTGGCCAAGCTCGATGTGGACCCGGAGCGGTTGCTGAACTGATCGCTTCGCCCCCTCGGGACGGGCAGCCCGCCGCCGGGCCGCCCCAAGGCGGGCTGAGCCCCCTTGGGGGGTAGCGAAGCGGCAAAGCCGCAAGCTTGGGGGCCAACGTCAGTGTATGAGCCGGTCGGCCTCGTCGACGAACAACTCGTCGAGGATCAGCGCGTCGGGCTCTTCGCCCACGCTCCAGAAGACCATCAGCACGATGATCTTCAGGTCTTCCAGGTCAACCGGGCCGCCGGGAATGGCAGTGGCGCGGTCGAGCACCATTTCGCGCATCGGCGGCGGCAGCACACCGGCCGATTCGAGGAAGCTGACGAAGCCGATGCAGTCTTCGCCCAGGTGCTCATGCTCGGCTGGTGAGTACACCCGCAGGCTCTGTGGCGCCTGCTCGCCGACAAAGGCCGTGGCAGCAGTGGCCAGGCCGTCAAGCCAAGTCAGCGCCTCCTCGATCTCGTCGGACTCGAAGCCGACAGCCGTCAACTTTCGAGCGAGTTGCGCATGCTCGGGACACGCGTCGGGCCGCCAGTAGTTTTCGTACAGGTAGACGAGCACATCGAACATGCAGAGCACTATACCGCAGCCGTTCCGGCGCGATCGGTCGAGGAGCGGCCCGTTACCGGGAGGGCCGCGAATCAGCCACGGCCCACGCGCTGGAAAAGCTGCCCCGGCAGGCGCGCGACCTGGCCGTCGAGTTCCAACTCCAACAGCCGGACGTTCAATGCAGCGGGCGAGACACCGGTGCGTTCGACCAGCGCGTCCAGCGTCACGGGCTCGTAGCCCAACGCGCCGAGCACCGGATCGGCAGCGCGCGGGGCAGCCGCCGGGCCAGTGGTTGGCGGCGACGTGCCGGGGCGTAATTCCTCCACGATGTCCTGCGCGCTGTCGACCAGCTTGGCGCCCTGCTTGATCAACAGGTGGCAGCCGCGCGACTGCGGCGCGTGGATCGAGCCCGGAATGGCAAACACGTCGCGCCCGCATTCGGCGGCCAGCCGCGCGGTGATCAGCGAGCCCGATTGCAGCGCCGCCTCGACCACCAGCGTGCCGCGCGACAGGCCGGCAATCAAGCGGTTGCGCTGCGGGAACAGCGGCGCGAGCGGCGGTGTTCCGAGCGCGTACTCACTCAGCATCAGGCCCTGCGCGGCAATGCGGTGCGCCAGCGCGAGATGGCGCTTCGGGTAGACGCGGTCGAGCCCGGTGCCGACGACGGCGATGGTGCTGCTCTGCCCTTCCAGCGCACCTTCGTGGGCCGCACCGTCGATGCCGAGCGCCAGGCCCGAAACGACGCACCACCCGGCCTCGCTCAAGTGGCGGCCGAACGAGCGGGCGTTGTTCAGCCCCTGGGGCGTCGGGTTGCGGCTGCCGACAATGGCCACCGCGGGCGCGGCCAGCAACTCGGCCCGGCCTTGCAGGTAGAGCAGCAGTGGTGGGTCGGCCGTCTCCAGCAGCAGGGCCGGGTACAGCGGGTCGCCGAGTGTGACCACGGCACGCAGATCGCCCGCAGCCAGCCATTGCAGGGTAGCTGCGAGTTGCGCTTCGAGCGCTGGCGGCGGTGTGCTCAGCGCGGCGGACAGGGCGCCCGCGACGTCGCGCAGTGCAGCCGAGCCGGCGTCGAACACCGCTTGCGGCGAGCCGAATGCCGCCAACAGCCGGCGCGCGGTGTCACGCCCGACCTGCGGTGTTGCGAGAAGCCGCAGCCACGCCTCCAGCTCGTCGCGCTCGATCACGGGGCTGGCCCTTGAAGCGTGCGCCGCGACCAGCCAGGCTCAGGGCTGGCTGAAGCGGTCGCCGCGCTTGATCGGGTCGGAGGCGGAAAGGATCAGCGCATACGACATGCGCTTGAAGACCCGGAAGACGAACAAAGTCCCCTCGCGCTCGTCGGGCAGCTTCATCAGCGGGCGGTCGGGGTCGGTGCGGTCGACCACCGACCTGCCGTCGTTCCACAAGGCGAGCACGTGGCCCAACTCGACACCGTCGGCCGAGCCGCGGTTCAGCGACACGATCTGGTTTTGCCCGGCGCTCAGGCCCTCGCCGTAGATCGACACGATCTGCCCCGACAGCGGCGAGCGCGGCGCGTGCGGCGCATAGTTCGTGAACTCGCGCGGCGGCGGGGGCGGCCCCCCGGGGCCCGCCCCCCGCCCCCGGGGCCCCCCCCCCCCCCAACACCGGG